>JBQTJZ010000198.1:0-9458 GCA_052386615.1 Methylophilaceae bacterium | reverse complement strand
GCAAAAATGCCTCCAGCATTTGTTTCAGATTGAGCAAACGCGGCTGACCATCGAGCAAGGCGACCATATTCATACCAAAGGTATCTTGTAGCTGGGTTTGCTTGTACAAATTATTCAATACCACTTCGGGTACTTCACCACGTTTAAGCTCTATCACCACGCGCATGCCTGATTTATCGGATTCATCGCGCAAATCGGAAATGCCTTCGATTTTCTTTTCATTCACCAGTTCGGCGATTTTCTCGACAAAGGTTTTTTTATTGACCTGATAAGGTAGCTCATCAACAATCAAGGCCTGACGGCCACCAGATTTGTCCATATCCTCAAAATGGGTACGGCCACGCATCACCACACGCCCACGACCGGTGCGATAACCTTCTTTTACACCCACCGTACCGTAAATAATACCAGCCGTTGGAAAGTCTGGTGCTGGCACTAATTCAATTAGTTCGTCCACGCTAGTCTCTGGATTTTTTAACAAGGCGATACAAGCATCTAATACTTCATTTAAATTGTGTGGAGGAATGTTGGTCGCCATCCCCACGGCAATGCCCGAACTACCGTTAATCAGCAAGTTCGGAATACGCGCTGGCATGATGAGCGGCTCATGCTCGCTACCATCGTAGTTAGGGCCAAAATCAACCGTTTCTTTATCAATATCGGCTAATAATTCATGCGCAATTTTTGCCATGCGAATTTCGGTATAACGCATGGCGGCCGCATTGTCTCCATCGACCGAACCAAAGTTCCCTTGACCATCGACCAACATGTAACGCAAGCTAAAATCTTGCGCCATCCGCACAATGGTGTCATACACGGCAGTATCCCCATGTGGGTGGTATTTACCAATCACATCGCCCACAATACGTGCTGATTTTTTATAGGGTTTGTTGTAATCGTTGCTTAGCTCATGCATGGCAAATAACACGCGGCGATGTACTGGTTTTAAGCCATCGCGCACATCAGGCAACGCACGCCCGACAATGACGCTCATGGCGTAATCTAGGTAACTGCGACGCATTTCGTCTTCTAAACTGATGGGGAGGGTTTCTTTTGCGAATTGATCCATTAATATTTCCGTGACGATTTTTTAATCAATATGTTTCATCATATTTTGGTGTGATAGCAACGCAAGTTTACATTGCTTTTATCATGCAATTTATCGTTAAATTTTAACATGTTTAAGCCTATATCACACGCTTAATTAAGCTTTCAAGCCGCAGAATTACAAGCGCATTGTCGCCGTTTACATTTTGTAATTAAACCCGATATTAATGACCAATAAACGTGGTCGTTATGCTGGCTCTATGGCATCAATTAGTGTAGCCATTCATTTCGATGCTTTGTAAGCCAGTATCCATAAAGTTTGCATGGTGTATATTTTCTCTCGGTTAAATTTATCGATTTATTTAACGATTTAATGAGCCCTAAATATCCTATGGCTTTGAACATAAAATAGGGAGTATTCCAACTGTAATATACATATAGCAATCCCATTACCTGAACTGGAGTCACCAAGCTAAACTTGCTTATCGTCAATGAATAGGCAAATGTGTCAAAACCCATAAAAACCGCTTAACAGTTTGGCCATAATAATCTACCATTGATCGCAGTATGTTAATAACTATAATTAAAATGTCGACTATTTTAAAACCTTCTGTTTACCTGCGTGCCAGCAACCTTGTTACAGTGAGCAGACAGATCTATCAGTCAAGTAATATGCGTGCTTTATGGTGCCAATGGCTTTTTTGCTTAGCCGCCAGAAAAAACATGCCGTTATTAATAGCATTTTCTCAAGAAATCAATCAGTTGGGCTATGAGCACATCTTTAAATTAGAGCCCAACATATTGGGTAATTTGATATGGCCGTATATTCATAAAGATTGGAACGTAACGCAACGTTTTGCTAGCATCGCCAGGCATTATGCCTTATTAAAAGATATGCCAAAATTCCTTGACGTGTCGAATGGCTCATCTATCGAAATCGTCAATTTAAGTGCGTTTTCAGCCAATACTATCCTCGTGCTGGATAAGCCACGTTGGTTTGTGCGCGAAGGCGAAATTGTGCTGAATATTTTTCAAAACGACTTAAGGGTAATGTCAGTAGCTTTTACTCTAGGTTATTCCCAAAATGAATTGGTCTTATATATTGGCGGCATTCAAGGCATACATAGCGGCGTATCAAGTGAAAAGTCGCTCGAAATTATCAAACATCTCACCAAAGATTTTAATGGATTAAGGCCGCGTAGCTTTGTGCTTGTGGTGTTACGCATGATTGCAACACGCGTCGGCGCTAGCAAAATCTTAGCCATCGACCAAGCACACCGCCATCACTGGCATCCATTTTTTAAATCGCCAGCTAAAAATTTAGGTCATGCCAACTATGATGAAATTTGGAAAGATAACGATGGCGTTGCTGGCGATGATGGCTTTTATCAGCTAAAAACCAGCACTGCACATAAAGATTTAAACGAAATTGATTCGAAAAAACGTAGCATGTATCGTAAACGCTTTGATATGCTAGACCAGATTCAGCAGCAAATCTCAATCTTGCCATAACGAGTTAAGTGCTAGCTTTTTAGCAAATGAAAAGCCGCCCATACCTAGTTAGCTTTTATTTGGTTAATAAATTCAAGTCAGCTTTTAAATCATCAACATGTTCTAGACCTACTGCAATACGTACCAAGTTATCCTGTATCCCAGCTGCAGTGCGGGCTTCGGCGGTAATTCGGCTGTGCGTAGTGGTGGCTGGATGCGTAATGGTGCTCTTAGCATCACCTAAATTAGCGGTTATCGAAATCAATGCTGTCGCATCTATCAAAGCCCAAGCTGCCTGCTGCTGCGTTTGACCAGCTTTCGGCTTCACTTCAAAACTGACTATTCCACCGCCACTGGTTTGTTGTTTTAAAGCTAGCGCATGCTGAGGATGCGAAGCCAATCCCGGGTAAAATACGCGCGCCACTTGTGGCTGTTGTTCAAGCCAACTGGCTAATTCTAAAGCTCGTTTGGCGTGCGCTTCCATCCGCACATGCAAAGTTTCCAACCCCTTTAAAAATACCCAAGCGTTAAACGCGCTCATGGTGACGCCAGCGCTGCGTAAAAAACCATACACAGGCTCCATCAACACTTTGCTGCCCAACACTGCGCCACCTAAACACCGGCCCTGCCCATCTATATATTTAGTGGCAGAATGAATAATAATGTCTGCGCCTAAATCTAGTGGGCGCTGAATCGCAGGCGTGCAAAAGCAGTTATCTACTACCAAATGTGCGCCTGCTTTACGGGCAATGCGCGCCAACTCTGAGATATCACACACTTCGGTCAGTGGATTAGACGGTGTTTCGGCGAAAAAAAGTTTGGTATTTGGTGTAACAGCGGCTTGCCATTCGGCTGAATTCGTCAGCGAAACGTAAGTGACCAGCAAGCCCCAGCGCGCCATGATGTTGCTAAATAGCTGTACCGACGTGCCGAAAATACTGCGTGAAGCCACAATATGGTCGCCAGCACTACACAAGCCCATCACACAAGCTAAAATTGCCGACATACCACTCGAGGTTGCCACACATTGCTCGGCGCCTTCCAGTGCTGCCAATTTATTTTGAAACATGGTCACCGTGGGGTTGGTAAAGCGCGAGTAAATATTACCTGGCTCCGTGCCTGCAAAGCGTGCTGCGGCTTGCGCGGCATTCTTAAATCTAAAACTGGAGTTTAGAAATAAAGCTTCTGAATTTTCACCAAATTCCGTTTGCTCGCTGCCAGCACGCACACTTATTGTTTCTGGATGATAGTTTTTTGTCATGGTTGCCTTTAACTTTCGCTTAATGCTACATGTTCTGTGCATTAAAAAACCCGTGATAGCTCGTAATAGCTAAAACGGGTTTTTGGCTCTCGCTTTAGCAGAATTTATTATGCGCTCGCAAGCTGAGTTTGGCTTTGATTAATATTGCCACTCAAATCAGCGCAGTCTTATTTAACCCTTAATTTCAAGCGATGTCAAGTAATTGTTGGCATGTAATATTTACTGCATTAAAACTAAACACCCATCACATCCAATACTCTATCCTGATGATTCCCTAACCCAACCCAAAGTGGCAACCTGAGCAAACGGTCTGACAAGTCATTAGTGTGCGTCATTTTGCCCGCCACACGCCCAAATTTGAGCCCGGCTGGCGCCGAATGCAAAGGAATGTAGTGGAACACCGGGTGAATATCTTGTTTCTTGAATTTTTCAATCAACTGAGTACGCTGCTCTAGAGAATCAAGCAGAATGTAATACATATGCGCATTATGCTGACATTCAACAGGAATAATCGGACGTCTTAGGTCGCCTTTCCTTTCCAAAGATTCAAGTGCCTGATGATACTTATCCCAAAGGGCTAATCGTTTTTGCGTAATCTCCTTAGCATATTCAAGCTGCGCGAGCAAAAAAGCAGCTATGTCTTCGCCGGGCAGGTAAGAGGAACCCATATCTTGCCAAGTATATTTATCGATTTGTCCGCGATAAAACTGACTACGATTCGTGCCTTTCTCTCGAATAATCTCAGCCCGCTGAACAAATTCCTCATTGTTGACAAGAATAACTCCACCTTCACCTGAAATGATATTTTTGGTCTCGTGGAAAGAATAAGTGCCCATATGACCGATTGCGCCAAGTGGTTTACCTTGATAGGTTGCCATAATGCCTTGCGCTGCATCTTCAATCACCAGCAAATCATGCTTATTGGCAATCTGCATAATGGTATCCATCTCACAGCCAACTCCTGCGTAATGAACGGGGACAATGGCTGTAGTGCGCGGTGTAATCGCTGCTTCTATCAACTTTTCATTCATGTTCAAAGTGTCTGGGCGAATATCTACAAATACTGGCACGCCCCCACGTAAAACAAATGCATTGGCGGTTGATACAAAAGTGTATGAAGGCAAAATAACTTCATCACCAGGTTGAATATTTGCTAAAATGGCCGCCATCTCTAGCGCGGCTGTGCAAGAGTGCGTTAATAGTGCTTTTTTTGTGCCTGTATGTTGTTCTAACCAAGCACTTGATTCTTTAGTAAAAAAACCATCCCCCGACAAATTTCCTGCTTGGTGTGATTGCTTGATGTACTCCAGTTCCTTACCTGTTAGATATATTTTATTAAATGGAACTCGGTTCAATTTTAGTTTATCCTTTATAGAGCATTCAAATTATTAGCGGCTACTTTTGTCGACGATACGAGGTAATTTAGTCTAAGACACCTGCTCCACCGTTTCATCATCCTCTTCACCCACCAAGTTCAAATCCATTTGTGTGCTGGAATTAGCCGGTTTTTGTTTTTTGCTCATATCTCCGCGCGCAGACTCAATACGGTTCAAATAAGCGGCATCTACATCGCCTGTGACATATTTACCGTCGAAACAGCTACAATCAAACTGTTTAATCTTAGGATTAGCCGCCGAGATATCACTTACCAATGCTTCTAAATCTTGGTAGATTAAGGCATCTGCACCAATCTCTTTACAAATCTCATCATCGGTACGCCCCGTTGCCAATAATTCGTCTCGACTTGGCATGTCGATACCATAGACATTGGGAAAACGCACGGGCGGGGCAGCAGAAGCGAAATATACTTTATTTGCACCTGCGTCACGCGCCATCTGCACAATTTGCTGTGAGGTAGTCCCACGGACAATCGAGTCATCAACCAACAATACATTTTTACCTTTAAACTCAATACCAATTGGATTAAGCTTTTGACGCACTGATTTTTTGCGTAACGCTTGGCCCGGCATGATAAAAGTGCGGCCAATATAACGATTCTTAATGAATCCCTCACGATAATCCAGCCCCAATGCAATACCCACTTGCAGCGCACTGGGACGGCTGGTGTCTGGGATGGGAATCACCACATCAATTTTTAGATGGCTCCACTCACGCTTAATTTTTTCAGCTAAACTTGCCCCCATATTGAGTCTAGTTTGGTATACAGAAACATTATCTATCACCGAATCGGGACGTGCTAAGTAGATATATTCAAAGATACATGGCGTAAGTTTTGGATTTTCGGCACATTGCCGGCTAAAAAGATTGCCTTCCATATCGATAAAAATAGCTTCTCCTGGCGCAACATCACGAACTAGCTGGAAGCCCAGCACATCAAGCGCAACGCTTTCGGAAGCTACAATATGTTCTGTACCTTTATCAGTTAGGCATTTACCAATCACTAATGGGCGGATGCCATGCGGATCTCTAAACGCAAGTAAGCCAAAATTGGCAATCATAGCCACTACCGCATAAGCACCTTTGCAACGGCGGTGCACGCCAGCCACGGCATCAAAAGCCATATCCGTATTGAGTACCGCATTACGTGAAGTTTTTTCAATCTCATGTGCTAATACATTCAGCAAGACTTCAGAATCTGAAGCCGTATTGATGTGACGCAAATCTTGGCGAAACATTTCAGATTTGAGCTGTTCAGAATTGGTTAAATTACCATTGTGACCAAGCACAATACCAAAGGGTGAATTGACATAAAAGGGCTGCGCTTCTGCAGCACTAGAAGAGCCCGCGGTAGGATAGCGCACATGCGCGATGCCTGCATTCCCTACTAAGCTGCGCATATGGCGAGTTTGAAAAACATCTTTAACTAAGCCATTATTTTTGTGCATAAAAAAAGTGTTTCCATCGCAGGTAACGATACCAGCGGCATCCTGGCCACGATGTTGTAGCACCAACAACCCATCATATAGCTGTTGGTTAACAGGATTTTTACCGACGATGCCTAAAATTCCACACATAAATGGGGCTGCCCTCACACAATAGTGTTATTAAATCACAAAACTAGTCAAAGCTTACATGCTTCGTAATACTGCTTGGTAAATGCGGTAACGCGATTTTAACCAAAGCTTCCAGTGGCGAACTGAACATGGCATTTGTCCATCTTGGGTCTTTAGGAAAATGAGTTAAGCCCGCCAAAAACACCAACAGGCAAACTATCAATAAGCCACGTGCAAAGCCAAACAAAGCGCCAATAAACCGATTCAACCAATTTAGGCCAATTTTTTTGATTAAGCTAGAAAGTGCGATAGCTAATAAGCTGGCAATGAGTAAAATGGCTAGTAGTAAAATAACGAAAGCTGCTAATACCTTCAAAGATTCTGTTGGAATATCTGGCGGCAACAAAGGTACTAGTTGGCTCGTATAAGTTTTTGCTACATAAAACGCTGCAACCCAACCCGCCAAGGCCAACAGCTCTCTTACTCCTCCGCGCATCATGCTCACAATGATTGAGAAGCCGATAATCATCAAAACAATGTAATCAAAGCTAGTCAATTAAATCCTTATTTCTGACTAACCACCATGCCGGTTAGGCCCGCATCTTTAATGTTTTCCAGAGCAATAGCAGCCTCGTTGCGATCTGCAAATACTTGTGTACGAAGGCGCGTTTTTTCGCCTTTTACTGTACTCACCTTTTCTGTCTGCGATTTATAGCCCAAATCATTCAGTTTAGTTTGCAATTGTTTAACATTAGCAGGATCCGAGAAGACTCCAATCTGCACGTAAAACTTGTTGGCAGTTTCGATTTTTGACTTAATTGCTTCATTTGATGTTGTTGCAGATGGTTTTGCGGCAATATCGGTATCTTCAAGAGACTCTGTCGCTTGCCGAGAGACATCTTCGGGCGACTCAGCTAGGGAAGACTTATCATCTAAAGGACTAGGCACGACATTAGAATCGAAATCGGAAGAGATGGTGGCAGCTGGGTCACCTGGTAAAGTAATAATGATTTTCTCTTGAGCGTCATTGGCTGCCCGGTCTTTTAACACCATCGGCAGAAAGATAATCATCAATAGCACCAGCGCAATCGCCCCCACTAGGCGTCGACGTGCGCGTTTTTTAAAATTTAATTCTTGGTCAGATTGATCTCTCTGCATGCTTAATGCCCTATTTTTTAAACCTTAATTAAAATCTAAACTCTCAATCGCGTCGGCAACGGTATAGAACGATCCGCATACGATAATTCTATCATTTTTAGTAGCGTCTTTACAGGCAGCATTTAGTGCATTAGCGACGCTATCAAACAATTTGCTTGCGCTCGTTTTGGCCTGCTTGGCAAGCTTAGCCTGTAAATTCTTGGCTTTAGCACCTCGGGCACTATGAATATCCGCTAAATACCAAACCGAAATAAAAGGGGTTAGTTCTACCAATACCCCATCAATGTCTTTATCTGCAAGCATGGCAAATACTGCAAAAGTACGTCCTGAACACAAGCTGGTATGTAAATTGTGCGCGAGCGACTTTGCTGCTTGCGGATTATGTGCCACATCCACAATAATGATGGGATCCGCCTGCACTTGTTGAAAACGGCCCATTAATGTTACTGCACTGAGTGCATGATATATATCGGATTGTGAAACCGGCAACTGATGACTTAAATGCTGCACTGCACAAACTGCACAAGCGGCATTTTCTAACTGAAAATCGCCGTGCAAAGCCAGTATTGGCAAAGAAAGTTTAAATTCTTCAGAATAATACTGCCAGCCTTGGTCTGTCTTGTTTACGCAAAAATCAAGGCCGATTAATTGCAAGTGGGCTTTAATTTTTATTGCAAAATCCAGCACACTTTTAGGTGGATTTTTGTCTCCGCAAATCGCTAATGTGTTTGCACGATAAATGCCCGCTTTCTCGAAACCAATTTTTTCACGCGTATCGCCTAAGTATTCTATATGGTCCAAATCAATACTGGTGATTATGGCGCAAATAGGTTCAAACACATTCACTGCATCTAAACGTCCGCCCATTCCCACTTCTAGAATTGCGACATCCAACCCTATCTTAGTAAAATGCCAAACTGCAGCGAGCGTTCCCATTTCAAAATAGGTGAGTGCAATTTCTCCGCGCGCATGCTCAACCGCAGAAAATGCGGTGCATAACGCATCATCACCGATTGCCTGCTGATTGATCCGCACGCGCTCGTTATAACGCAGCAAATGGGGCGAGGTATAACAACCGACACGATAGCCCGCTTGCGTGTAAATACTTTCCAACATGGCACAGGTCGAACCTTTTCCATTGGTACCCGCTATAGTGATAATAGGAAAATTTGGACTTAAATGAAGACGATTTACAACTTCTTTCACTCTATCCAAGCCCATCGCAATGGATTTAGGATGCAAAGCCTCAATATACTGCAACCAATGGTCTAGTGTGACTGGCTTCGCATTAAGATTGGCCACAATAGGCATTACCCCTAGTTAAAGTTAGGCCGCTTCTGCGTTATGCATTAAGCTGGAGAGCAAATTACTTAATTTTTGGCGCATATCTCGACGGTCGACGATCATATCAATTGCACCATGTTCCAATAAAAATTCTGCCCGCTGAAAGCCATCTGGCAGCGTTTCTCGTACGGTTTGCTCAATAACCCGCGGCCCTGCAAAACCAATCAACGCATTAGGTTCGGCAATAATCACATCTCCTAGCA
>JBQTJZ010000197.1:0-1624 GCA_052386615.1 Methylophilaceae bacterium | reverse complement strand
CACCACCAAATTTCTTAGACAGTATCGTCGTAATCGCCGCCGTTAATGTCGTCTTACCATGATCCACGTGGCCTATCGTCCCCACATTGACGTGGGGCTTGGTCCGCTCAAATTTGCCTTTTGCCATTTTCTGATCCTTTACTTAATTTTTAAATTAGTTTTCACTAAAATCTTATTAACTTAATCGTTTGCCTTTAATAAAAGTTTTATTTAACTTAATAAAACTTTAGATTATCATGCCTTGCTTTATGGTGCCCATGGCGGGAATCGGACCCGCGACCTCTCCCTTACCAAGGGAGTGCTCTACCACTGAGCCACATGGGCGTTAATTGCAGTTTGGAGCGGGCGACGAGGCTCGAACTCGCGACATTCAGTTTGGAAAACTGAAGCTCTACCAACTGAGCTACACCCGCGCTACGGCTCGCTAAATTGTAACTTTGCGCACCCGCTAAACCTTTTATCTCACTAAACCAACGCCAACAGGCTCTTCGCTACATTTACTGCCTTGGTGGAGGGGGCTGGATTCGAACCAGCGTACTCTGAGAGAACGGATTTACAGTCCGTCGCCTTTAACCACTCGGCCACCCCTCCTAACCGAACCCGCGATTATGCTGACTTTTTGATTTTCTGTCAAATGAATCACGCATAAAAAAGCCACTTTAAGTGGCGAATTTTACTTAATTTATCGTAATGAATCTATTCAGAAATTTGGTGCCGGATGTCGGAATCGAACTGACGACCTTCGCATTACAAGTGCGCTGCTCTACCAACTGAGCTAATCCGGCGTTTTTATTTGAGGCGTGACTATAGCATTTTTTACAAATTGACGGTTAGTACTTTTTAAGAAAATACCTACATACCTAAATTTATTTAACGATGGTTAAAGTGGGTTTTTTCTTCGCTGATGTCGCAATTGGCAAATCAGGCGCTTTGCTGGATGCTACTCCAGCTTCATGAGCCAATGCAGACTCCGCTTCAGCATTCGCCTCAAAAAACATGCCTTGCCCATTCTCGCGCGCAAAAATACCGCGCACGGCTTCCATAGGCACATACAAGCTTTGTGAAACACCGCCGAATCTAGCTGAGAATACAATGGCTTCATTATCAATATGTAAATCTTTGGTGGCAGAGTAGTTCAAGTTAAGCACAATTTCACCTTCTTTCACATATGCCATTGGTACGCGTGTTTTGCTACTGACTACTACCAACAAATGCGGCGTAAAACCATTATCTACACACCATTCATGAATGGCGCGTACCATGTAGGGTTTGGTAGGAATAAGCTCACTCATGTTAAGTTTATTTGCGCATAGCTTTCTCGGAAGGCGTCATTGCGTCTGCATAAAGCGGCCTGGAGAACAAGCGCTCTGCGTACTTCAACAACGGTGCAGCCTGGTTAGGCAATTCAATGCCATAATGACTTAAACGCCACAACAGTGGTGTTACTGCCACATCCAGCATGGAATACTCGTCACCCAACAAATATTTTTGCTTGCTTAAAATCGGCACCAAATAAATCGTAAGATTATCAGCAATTGTTTTACGCGCCTTATCTGCCAATTCATCATTGCCAGAAGTCAAATCTTTGATGTGACCAAAAAGGTCTTTTTCAAATTCATGTAAA
>JBQTJZ010000196.1:0-2896 GCA_052386615.1 Methylophilaceae bacterium | reverse complement strand
CCAAAATATAAACCCTATCTAATTTTACTTTCGTTTTTAATGAGTATTTATGTCATTGCCTCGATGTCTATGCTGGCAATATTCATGTTTTATGCTGGAATGTTAAGTTTTATTTATTTTCAGCATCAGCACGAAAAAAATAAACGGTTATTAATGATGTTCTGTATTAGTCTGCTGGTATCTGTTATTTATTTATTTGGTTTTATAAAAGCAGATATAGCCGATAAAATGCCTGCGTTACAAACGCAAAATACACCAAACTCTGCTGTACAAAGCCCAAATGTAAAGCAGGGTACTGCAAACTGGGATGATTTAGCATTGCCCGCTAATTTAATGCAACGTTTGTCCTATTGGCAGTTTTATTACAACGGTATTACGGAAAATAGCCAATCACTTTTGTTTGGTCATGCAAAACGGCCAGATCGAGAAACGCATCCCAGTGCGCATAATTATTATCTAGATTTTGTTTATAATTTTGGCGTTGTTTCAATTATTCCATTACTAGGCCTGATTGTTTACACGCTTTGGCTATTTGCACGTTTTGCTAAAAATGTTAGCCATGTAGATAAACGAGAATTTGTATTAATTTTCAATTTGTCTGGCATTGTGTTTTTTTTATTGGTAGCAGATAATTTTTTAAAGGTAAGTTTGCGACAACCTTATTCTGGAGTAATTACCTTTTTCTTATGGGGCTTGCTTATCAATAAACTTTCTCAAATTTACACGAAGGTAAGAAATGTTGGTTAAGTTCCCGCAGATTAAGATTAATCATCATAGAAAAGCTGATTCACTACTTTCCTATGACTTAACTTATACCAGTCGTAATTTTCTATGAAAATACTGATATTAAGCCAATACTTTTGGCCAGAAGGCTTTCTAATTAATGAAATGGCAAGCGCCTTAAAGGCACGAGGCCACGAAATAGAGGTGATAACAGGTAAGCCCAATTATCCGGATGGGAAGTTTTTTACAGGGTACGGCGGTTGGGGGCTACAAAAAGAAACTTGGAGGGATATTACAATACATCGCCTACCCATGTTGGCTAGGGGAAGTAAAAGCGGAATTCGCCTAGCATTGAATTACTGTTCTTTTATGATTTCAGGATTAGTTTTTGCGCCTTGGCTACTTAGAAAAGCCAAAGTTGATGTGATTTTTGTGTACGCGCCATCACCGATACTTCAAGCTATCCCTGCTATTTTTTTAGGATGGCTAAAAAAATCACCAGTAGTGCTTTGGGTGCAGGATTTATGGCCTGAGAGTTTATTAGCTACCGGCTATATTAAAAATAAGTATATTCTCAAGCCCATTGAGCAGATTGTCCGATTTATCTATCGTCACGTAAACCTGTTATTGGTCCAATCGGAAGCTTTTATTGAGCCAGTGAGCGCGAGAGCATCGGATACGCCAGTAAAATATTACCCAAATTCGGTAGATGAGAGCTTTTACCTGCCAGCCAAGATGCCAGCGCCGGAAGTTGCTGGATTGACACAACATTTTTCGGTGCTATTCGCCGGCAATATAGGCAGTGCGCAGGCGGTTGAGGTGATTGTTGCCGCTGCAATATTATTGAGAGAAAAAACTGATATTCAATGGGTGGTGCTAGGGGATGGCAGTCGCCGCAATTGGATGTTGCAAGAAGTGAAAAAGCATGGTTTGACGAATTTACATTTGCCTGGAAGGTATCCGGTAGAAACCATGCCAGCATTCATGCAAACGGCATCAGTATTACTGGTAACGCTTGCGGATCAGCCTATATTCAACCTTACTGTTCCCAGTAAGCTTCAGGCGTGCTTAGCCGCTGGAAGGCCCATAGTGGCTTGCCTTAATGGAGAAGGGGCAAAATTGGTTACTGCCGCTGGGGCAGGGCTTGCCGTTCCTGCCGAGGATGGTAGAGCATTAGCAGACGCGATATTGCAGTTATACTATATGCCACCTGCAGGGCGCGAATCTATGGGCGAGCAAGGTCGGTTATACTATCAACAACATTTTTCGCATAATGTACTGATAGACGATTTGATTGGGCACTTGCAATCGGGTTGCAATGAATATTAAAGAGAAAGAAATGAGAATATTGGTATTGGGCGCTAGCGGTATGCTAGGAAGCGCAGTAGTTCGCATTTTGGCTGAGAATAATGCTTGGCAAGTATATGGAACGCTACGGTCGAGCCATGCTAAACGTTTTTTTCAAGAGAATATAACTAAGTGCTTGCTTACAGGGGTGGATGCAGAGCAGCAAGATTCTCTGCTGCAAACGTTTATCACCACCCGCCCTAATGTTGTTATTAACTGTATCGGATTAGTCAAACAGCATGCCGAAGCAGATAATCCGTTGCAGGTAATCCCCATTAATACATTATTGCCGCATCGCCTAGCCAAGTTATGCGAACTGGTAGGCGCACGCTTGATTCATATTAGTACCGATTGCGTTTTTGCTGGTGATAGAGGGAATTACCATGAGTCCGATGTCTCTGACGCAAGAGATTTATATGGTAAATCGAAGTACTTAGGAGAAGTTAGTGATCCGCATACAATCACATTGCGCACTTCGATTATTGGTCATGAGCTACAAAGTTCGCATGGATTAATGGATTGGTTTCTTTCCCAGCAACAAAGATGCAATGGTTATACTAAAACGATTTTTTCGGGCATGCCTACTATTACGCTAGCAAAAATTATTCGGGATGCGGTTATCCCACGCCCGGATTTATACGGGGTATATCATGTAGCCGCCAGTCCAATTTCTAAGCATGACCTGCTTCAACTGGTTGCGCGGGTGTATGGTAAAACTATCGAAATAGTGCCAGATGACACAGTAAAAATCGATCGATCGCTGAATGCGGATCGTTTTCGTGATGCAACGGGTTATGTTACGCCAAGCTGGGAAGAATTAATCCAA
>JBQTJZ010000195.1:0-3527 GCA_052386615.1 Methylophilaceae bacterium | reverse complement strand
AACAGTTGAAAACTATGTGCGCACTAAAGGGATCAATGCATTTTATGAATCGATAGAGCTACGCAAAGCTTGCTGCCACATGCGCAAAGTGGAGCCACTGCAACGTGCGCTCAAAGGCAAAAAGGCTTGGATTACTGGCATGCGTGCTGAGCAGTCAACCACTAGGGTCGACTTGCCATTTCGCCAGTTTGATGAAGGTAATCAATTAGAGAAGTTTAACCCATTAAGCGATTGGACTGAGCAAGAAGTATGGGCGTATATCCGCATGTTCAATGTGCCTTATAACAAACTTCATGACCAGTTTTATCCCAGTATCGGTTGTGCGCCTTGTACCCGCGCCATTGCTATGGGCGAAGATGTTCGTGCAGGTAGATGGTGGTGGGAAGATCCGCAAAATAAAGAGTGTGGTCTTCATATAAAAAATTAAAGTATTAGATTAAATAACTATAATAACTAACTGAATATGTTAAATAAAAAATCATTATCACATTTGGATTGGCTAGAATCAGAAGCCATCTACATTCTGCGAGAAGTGGCTGGGCAATGTAGTAACCCTGTCCTACTATTTTCGGGCGGCAAAGATTCATTGTGTATCTTGAGGCTGGCTGAAAAAGCCTTCCGTCCTGGCCGCTTCCCGTTTCCGTTGATGCATATCGACACAGGTCACAATTACAAGGAAGTCGTTGATTTTCGTGACCAGCGCGCCGCTGAATTAGGCGAGCGCTTGATTGTGCGTAGCGTAGAAGATTCAATGAAGCGTGGTACAGTAGTACTCAAAGCAGCTGACGAACCGCGTAATAAACACCAATCGGTCACCCTGCTGGAAGCGATTGAAGAGCATGGCTTTGATTGCTGTATTGGCGGCGCGCGGCGCGATGAGGAAAAAGCCCGAGCAAAAGAGCGCATTATGAGTTTTCGTGATGAGTTTGGTCAATGGGATCCTAAAAATCAGCGCCCAGAGTTGTGGAATTTATATAACGCCCGCAGCCACAAAGGCGAGAATATTCGCGCCTTTCCTATTTCAAACTGGACTGAAATGGATGTTTGGCAATATATCGAGCGTGAAAAACTAGAATTACCGAGCATTTATTTTGCACATCAGCGTGATGTCGTCATGCGTAGTGGTGCGATTGTGCCCATTAACGTGCCTCTTGCCAATGGCGAAGTCATTATGGCGCCTAAAACCAGCGAAGAAGTGATTAATATGCAGGTTCGTTTTAGAACTGTGGGCGATATTACCTGCACAGCGCCTGTTCTAAGTGATGCTGATACCGTATCGAAAATCGTTGTAGAAACTGCGACAACAACCATTACAGAGCGTGGCGCAACTCGCCTAGATGATCAAACATCCGATGCAAGTATGGAGCAACGTAAAAAAGAGGGCTATTTCTAACATGACGATGCAATATAATGACTCTCTTTTACGCTTCATGACTTGCGGTAGTGTAGATGACGGCAAAAGCACGTTGATTGGCAGACTGCTGTTTGACACCAAAACTATTTTGGCGGATACGCTGACGCAAATTACCAATACCTCTAAAAA
This sequence comes from Methylophilaceae bacterium, assembly GCA_052386615.1. Taxonomy (GTDB): domain Bacteria; phylum Pseudomonadota; class Gammaproteobacteria; order Burkholderiales; family Methylophilaceae; genus JBQTJZ01. The sequence continues at coordinate 1,984 of JBQTJZ010000195.1, read as the reverse complement.
ACGTGGTATGGAAGCCGTGGATTTGTCTCTACTCACGGATGGCTTGCAAGCCGAGCGTGAACAAGGGATTACGATTGATGTGGCTTATCGCTATTTCAGCACTGGGTCGCGTAAGTACATCATTGCTGACGCGCCTGGTCATGAACAATACACACGCAACATGGTAACAGCAGCCTCTACTGCAAATTTGGCCATCATTTTGATTGATGCGCGTAAAGGAGTGCTCACACAAACGCGTCGCCATTCTTATTTGGTCCATTTGGTGGGCATTCCACATATTGTAGTTGCGGTGAATAAAATGGATTTAGTCAATTTTGATGAAGCTACTTACCGCAAAATATGCGCTGATTATTTAGCCTTCGCCACCGAAATTGGCTTACACCGCGCTGGCCACGACATTCAATTTATTCCAATGTCTGCACTCACTGGCGATATGATTGTTGACCGGGGTGATAGCATGCCTTGGTATACTGGGCGCACCCTGTTAGAAACATTAGAAACAGCACCGCCCGCACATTCTGAACATACTGAGCCGTTCCGCTTCCCCGTGCAGTTCGTCTGTCGCCCGCATGCTTCAGATAATCCTGAATTACATGACTTCCGTGGCTTTATGGGTCGTATTGAGTCGGGTGAAATTGCAGTTGGTGACGCAGTGACCGTATTGCCTAACGGTTACACATCAAAAGTAAAAGCCATTCAAATTGGTGAGAAGCCACTAAAATCTGCTACCACTGAGCAAAGCATTACTTTACTGCTTGAAGATGAAATCGATACTTCACGCGGTGACATGATTGTAAAATTTAGCGAAGCGCGCGAGCCTGTCAAGCAGATCGAAGCCTTTGTTTGCTGGTTATCAGAAACGCCAATGTCAACGGCGCGCACCTACGTTGTACGTCATACCACGCGAGAATCAAAAGCAAAAGTGGGGTCAATCAGCTATAAAATTGATGTCAACACACTTGAGCAACAGCCGAGCCAAGGACTACAAATGAATGATATCGCGCGCATCACATTCAAACTAGCACAACCATTAATGGTGGATAGTTATAGCAAGAATCGCGCAACAGGCGCGTTTATAGTCATTGATGAAAGTACCAACAACACGGTTGGTGCGGGCATGATTGTGTAAATTCATGATTGTATTAATTAAATAATAGATTAAAATTAAGATAGATTTAGACCAAGGAAATAAAAATGACTTATGTCGTCACCGAAAACTGTATTCAATGCAAATTTACCGACTGTGTGGACGTTTGCCCAGTTGATTGCTTTGTAGAAGGCCCGAACTTTTTGGCGATTAACCCAGATGAATGCATTGATTGCACTTTATGTGTAGCGGAATGCCCGGCTGAAGCGATTTTTGCTGAAGATGATGTGCCAGCTGACCAGCAAGAATTTATCGCATTAAATGCGCGTTTGGCAAAAATATGGCCAGTGATTACCTCGCGCAAGCCTGGGCTGGAAGATGCTGATGCCATGAATGGCGTACCTGGCAAACTGGAACTACTCATTGAGTAAGTTATTACTTATGTAAGAAAAGGAGGCTAAGCCTCCTTTTTTATTGCCAAAACGACTATACAAAATTTATGCGTATGTTACTTTAATGTGTATGGAATTGATTCAGCACTTAGCACTTGCAGGTGGGTTAAGTTGGGCCAGTGGCTTACGCCTTTATCTCACCGTGTTTGCAGTAGGCCTGCTTGCCAAATTTGGCTATATTGACTTACCCGCCGCGCTCGACATTCTCAGCCACCCCGTGGTGATTGGCGTTTCTGGCGTGTTAACTGTCGTTGAATTTTTGGCAGACAAAATTCCCTATGTCGATAGTGCTTGGGATTCGATTCAGACATTTATTCGTATTCCTGCTGGCGCGCTGTTGGCGATGGGCGCCATCAATAGCGCCGACCCGATGATTGCCACCATCGCTGCGCTTTTAGGTGGCTCACTCGCTGGTGTCACGCATGCCACCAAAGCGGGTAGCCGC
>JBQTJZ010000194.1:0-2341 GCA_052386615.1 Methylophilaceae bacterium | reverse complement strand
GTCACCATCTAGCTTGGTGAGCACCACCCCCGTGAGCGGTAGCGCCTCTCCAAAAGTCTTGGCAGTATTCACCGCATCTTGCCCTTGCATGGCATCCACCACAAATAAAGTTTCGATTGGCTTGAGCTGCGTGTGTAAGGTTTTAATCTCCGCCATCATCGCCTCATCAATGCCTAAGCGCCCTGCGGTATCAAAAATCACCACATCGTAGTAGTTCTTTTTGGCATGCGCTAGCGTCTGAGTAGCAATATCACTAGGCTTTTGTGTAGCATTGCTCTCATAACAGTCAATCTCTAATTGCTTGGCGAGCGTTTGCAATTGGGCAATGGCAGCAGGACGGTAGACGTCTGCACTGGCTAGCAATACTTTCTTTTTTTGCTCCTTAAGCAATTTAGCTAATTTGGCAGAGGTGGTTGTTTTACCCGAACCTTGCAATCCAGCCATCAAAATGATTGCTGGCGGCACAACAGCAAGGTTAAGCGTAACATTGGCTTTCCCCATCAGCTCGGTTAACTCTTCATTCACTACCTCAATCACCGCTTGACCTGGCGCTAAGCTTTGCAGCACCTCGCGCCCCTGTGCGCGTGCTTTCACTTTGGCGATAAAATCTTTCACCACTGGCAAAGCCACATCAGCCTCTAGCAAAGCCATACGCACTTCGCGCATTGCGTCGCTAATGTTATCTTCCGTAAGCCGTGCTTGACCGCGCAATTTTTTGATGACGCCTTGTAAGCGACCGGTTAAATTTTCCAACATGCTTGATACCTTTTTTGGAACCCCTGTTTGAATTAGCCCAATTTTACATGAAGCTATGCGATTAAGACGAGTTTTGCCATAATGAGCGCATGCAAGATTTAATTTTATATTTAGTGGTAGCGTTTATATATTTGGCAGTAGCTGCGGATTTTTGGCGCAGCGCGAAAACTTTCGATGAAGCAGGAACGCAGAAATTACATTCGATTATGATTGCGCTCGGGCTGCTGTTGCACGCATGGCTACTGTATCAACACGTATTTGATCATGGCTTTAATTTTGGGCTAGCAAATGCCCTCTCGGCTATATTCTGGCTCACCGTACTTATTTACTGGGTTACCAATATCAGCCTAACTGAGGCAAAACAACCATTACATAGCTTACAGGCGTTTGTGCTACCCCCTGCCGCATTGTTTGCATTGCTGCCTGCTTTCTCCAGTCAACACCATTTTGTGCCAATAACGGGTACTGTACTATTTATTGTGCATATCGCCATTGCGCTTTTGGCTTACAGCTTATTTACCTTTGCTACATTACACGCACTACTCATGACCATTGCCGAACGGGGTTTGCACAACAAACCGACGTTGATAAAACTACCAAATTTTCCACCCCTCATGGTGATGGACAGCTTATTGTTTAGGGTGATTAGTCTTGGTTTTATATTATTAAGCTTTACGGTATTAAGCGGTCTAGTTTTTTCACAAAGTATTTTTGGCAAGCCACTACAGCTTAATCATAAAGTGATTTTTTCTATCGCATCTTGGTTCATTTATGGCTGGCTACTGTTCGGGCGTTACCAATATGGTTGGCGTGGTAAAAAAGCCATACGCTGGACACTTGCAGGTTTTGGTTTGCTGCTATTAGCTTATGTGGGCAGCAAGTTTGTGCTGGAACTCGTCTTGCATCGCTAGGAACTGTGAACACAAATCAAGCTATCTTAGGCTGATTATGGGCCAAGCCTGTATTTCTGCATAGGCTTTTAGTATCGCATCTGCATCTACCGCCACTGGGTTTGTCACCAACTTCATTAACGATAAATCATTATGGGAATCGCTATAAAAATAGCTTTTTTCAAAATCAGCCAATGCTTGCCCACGCTCTGCTAGCCACTGCTCAATACGCGTAACTTTGCCCTGCTGAAAACTAGGGATTCCGACTACACCACCTGTATATTCGCCATTCAGCATTTCAGGGTCTGAGCCGATTAAATGCTCTATGCCATAAGCAGTTGCAATCGGTCTGGTGACAAAGCTATTGGTGGCAGTAATCACCACACAGAGATCCCCGGCCGCTTTGTGATTATTCACCAGCGCTTCTGCCTGATCTGTCATCATGGGGCGAATAACTTCGCGCATATATTGAAGATGCAATTCATCGAGAAACTTTTTGGGATGCTGGCTTAGAGGGGTAAGCTGAAATTTCAGAAATTCAACAATATCCAAACACCCATTCTTGTAATCCGCATAAAACTGTTCATTGCGGTCATGATGTGTTTTTGCATCCAGCAAACCTTCGCGGATTAAAAATAAACTCCAGTTATAGTCGCTATCCCCTGCTAACAGGGTATTGTCTAAATCAAATAATG
>JBQTJZ010000193.1:0-4432 GCA_052386615.1 Methylophilaceae bacterium | reverse complement strand
AAAGACGGGTGCATTTATCAGGGGCTGATTTCGGCGGTAAATTTTTTCACTCGACCCGAAACTTCGTTCCGTTTTCTTGCGGCGCTGGTTAAAAAAGAGTTTTTAGCCTATAAAGCCCATTATTCTGATGCAAATTGCGAATTGATTCAGTCATTTCCAGCCGAGCTCGAATTTACCAGCTCGTGGTATGTAAAAATGCAGCAAGGTGGTCATTTGAGCGCACATATTCATGAAGTTGGCTGGATTAGTGGCGCAGTGTATCTTGCAATGCCAAAGGCTAATGGTAATGAAGGTGCTTTTGAATACGGCACACATGGTGATGACTACCCCATCTTAAATCCCAAGACGCCATTAGATTTCCCGGTAAACCATGTCACACCAAAGGTGGGGGATATTGTGCTTTTTCCTTCCTCATTATTTCATCGCACTATCCCCTTCAGCGCCAATGAAGAACGCATCTGCATTGCGTTTGACTTAAAGCCATCTGACCCTGTAAACGTAAGAATTAGTCATTAGCATTGCCGTGTGCTGGCCTGGAGGAGAAAACGACCGCCAATTCCAGCAGTCGATATTGGAATGGTGGCCCCTCTGTGAGTCGAACACAGTACCAACGGATTCTGGTTTGTGACGGTTTCCCGCCTCCCTGGACTTTGTCTTCACCATAACAACCATATGATTGCATTAGGTGGGTGCCGTCAAGTCTCTACACGTTCAACAAGCATTTCTACTTGAAGCTTCGCTCGGCATTGCCTTGTGCATTTTACTGCCGTCAGGTTTCACCGAATTTGACACCATCCCATATACAGTTTCCACGTATATGGCACATTTAATATGAGTCCGCTGCTCTAACCAAGCATGAGCTAAGGGGCCTTTAAAACTTTTTTAATCTTGTCCAGTTTCCAAGAAGCTTCTTAAGCGCTCTGAACGCGTTGGGTGACGCAATTTGCGTAAGGCTTTTGCTTCAATTTGGCGAATACGTTCACGCGTCACATCAAATTGTTTACCCACCTCTTCTAGCGTATGGTCTGTATTCATCTCGATACCAAAGCGCATGCGTAGCACTTTTGCTTCGCGTGGAGTGAGTGATTCGAGCACTTCAGAGGTGGCGTCGCGTAAACTTGCATAAACTGCGGCTTCCATCGGCGCTAGGGTTGCGGTATCTTCAATAAAATCCCCCAAATGCGAATCTTCATCATCACCAATCGGTGTTTCCATGGAGATTGGTTCTTTGCTGATTTTCAAAATCTTTCGAATTTTGTCTTCTGGCATTTCCATTTTTTCTGCCAGTAAAGCAGGGTCTGGTTCCATGCCTGTCTCTTGCAAAATTTGACGACTAATCCGATTCATTTTATTGATAGTTTCGATCATGTGCACAGGGATACGAATGGTGCGTGCCTGATCAGCAATAGAACGTGTAATTGCCTGACGAATCCACCAAGTGGCATAGGTAGAAAACTTGAAGCCACGACGATACTCAAACTTGTCCACGGCTTTCATTAAACCTATGTTGCCCTCTTGAATTAAATCCAAAAATTGTAAGCCACGATTGGTATATTTTTTGGCAATAGAAATCACCAAGCGCAGGTTGGCTTCTATCATCTCGCGCTTGGCGCGGCGTGCCCTAGCCTCGCCTGTGGTCATTTGCTTATTGATATCTTTTAGCTCTTTAATAGGAATACCCACTTTGTTTTGCAAAGCAATTAAACGATCCTGCTGATCAATAATCGAGTGTCTATAGCGCTTTAATATTGCGGTAAAAGGCTTTTCTTCTTTTAGTTCGCCATCCAGCCATGTAAGATTGATCTCATTGCCTGGGAAGGTTTTGATGAAATGCTGGCGTGGCATGCCTGCTTTATCGACACAAAAATCCATCACTTTACGCTCATGGCTACGCACCTCTTCCACCATCACGCGCACTTGGTCACACAGCGCTTCTACTTGCTTGGCCGAAAATCGAAACGCTGTTAATTCCTGTAATATCGACTCATGCAGTTTTTTATAATCAGCATCTTGTGAGCCTCTCACTTCGCGAATTTTGTTCATTTCGGCATTTGCCTGACGAATCACAGCAAATCTTTTTAATACTTCTTCTTTTAATTTAGCCAAAGCTTCGGCTGAGATAGCCGCCGCTTTCGCACCATCATCATCGTCTTCTTCTTGTTCGTCTTCAAGCTCTTCAGATTCCTCCTCAGAGGCTACCGCTACCAAAGCATCATCTAAACCAATATCGCTGTCTATCAATCCATCTACTAGGTCATCTACGCTAATTTCATCTTTTTCAACTTTGTCGACGAGCGCAAGTAGCTCAGCAATGGTGGTAGGGCATGCGGCAATCGCTTGCACCATATGCTTTAAACCATCTTCAATGCGGCGCGCAATTTCAATTTCGCTCTCACGTGTGAGCAAATCCACCGTACCCATTTCACGCATATACATACGCACCGGATCAGTGGTTCGGCCAAAATCGGAATCTACCGTTGCAAGCGCAGCCTCAGCCTCTTCAACGGCATCTTCATCGGTCACAGCGGGCGGCGTATCTGACATCAGCAGCACTTCAGCGTCAGGCGCTTCTTCATACACCTGAATACCCATATCGTTGATCATGCCAATAATGCCATCTATTTGCTCAGAATTTTGCACATCATCTGGCAGGTGATCGTTAATTTCAGCGTAGGTTAAGTAGCCACGCTCTTTGCCTAAAATAATAAGTGATTTTAAACGCGAGCGACGCGCTTCAGCGTCTAGAGCAAGCACGGTTGGATCAAGCAACGCCTCATTAGCAAGCTTGAGTTTCTCTTTTTCTAAGGTTTTTTCTGATTTTGGTCTAGCCATGCGAATCCTCTAATTCTTAAATGACATCAGTGTCATGAAAATGGTGTAATCACCACAAGAACTATTGTTAATTTTGGGTAACCTTGAATTATAACGCATTTTAATGATTTTTTAGCGCACCAAATGTGAGAAACCGCATAATTAAGTCATTGTTTGTACTGAAAACTTACCTGTTTGGCTTGGAAGTGAGCCTCTTCAGCATCTCGCGCTCTTCCCCACTTAAAGCACTTAAAGGCTTTTCTTTTATACCTTGCACAAACTTGGCCTTGCTTACTTGGCGAGTCATTTCACCTAATTGGGCACGCGCACCGGTAAATTCAAGCGCAATATCCAAATTTTCATCTAGGTGATGTAATTCATGCTCAATTTCAAACATCAGTTTGGGATTATTCACTACTTGCAACACATGCAACAAAGCAGCGGGCTTAAATGTTGGCTGTTGCCTACAAGCCAGCAACGTTTCTTTCAAAAAAATATCTTCTTCTGTAGTATCGTTTAACAATAACAAATCATCCTCTAGCACTAAGTCTGGCCTCATTAATGCCATTAATATAAAGCGTTTTTTTAAAGATAGCGGGCTACGAGATTGCCGCTGCGCCGACCTAGCTGGTGTTTTTCCTAATGCTGGCAATTTTAATAAACTTTGCATTTCGCTGTCGGTCACCTGTGCCAACTCGGCGACACGCTTTCTCAGCATTAATGAGAATCTTGGAGCGCTCATTTGCTTTAGAATCGGCTCAGCTTCGTTCAAAAATCGTACTTTATCTTCTTGCGAATGAAGCGGATTATCTTCACCTAAATGCTGCACAATATATTGCGAGAGTGGGATTGCCGACTGCAACTCTGCTTCAAATTTTTCTTTGCCAAATGCGCGCACGTAAGAATCTGGATCGTGTTCTTTAGGCAAAAACAAGAATCTTAGCTTTAAGCCATCCGTCAGCGCTGGCAATGCATTCATGGCAGCGCGCCAAGCGGCGGCGCGCCCCGCATTATCACCATCGAAACTGAATACAATTTCATCTGCCTGACGCATCAATTTGCTAATGTGAAATGGCGTAGTTGCCGTGCCTAAAGCCGCAACCGCATATTCAATACCATATTGCGCAAGCGCTACTACATCCATATAACCTTCTACTACCAATACGCGACCCTTATCCCTAATAGCTCTGCGCGCAACAAATAACCCGTACAGTTCGTGACTTTTTTGAAAAAGTGGCGTCTCAGGCGAATTATAATATTTAGGGGTATCTTCAGGATTAATTACCCGCCCACCAAACCCAATCACCTCGCCTTTTTGGTTGTGGATAGGAAACATGATGCGGTCGCGAAAGCGATCATAACGTTTACCTTGGTCGTTTGTGACAACTAAGCCAGCAGTACTTAAAGTCTCATTTTCATAGTTCGGAAATACGCTTTGCAAATTTTGCCAGCCAGCAGGTGCATAACCAATTTGGAACTTAGCAGCAATCTGTCCGCTCAAGCCGCGCGCCTTTAAATAGTCGATTGCACGTGGGGAGTTTTTAAGCTCCGCTTTGTAATAATTAGCCGCTTGCTGCAAGCTTTCCTGTAAGCCTACAACAATTTTTTGCGCAGGTTTATC
>JBQTJZ010000192.1:0-3208 GCA_052386615.1 Methylophilaceae bacterium | reverse complement strand
CGGCTTGTGCCGAGTTAGTTAAGCCAAACGGACACCTATTTTTTTCCACCATTAATCGTAACCCCAAAGCTTATTTGTTTGCTGTGTTGGGCGCAGAGTACGTGCTTAACTTGCTGCCACGCGGGACACATGACTATACTAAATTTATTAGACCATCAGAGCTAGCAAACTGGGCGAGGGCGGCAGGTCTTAGTTGGCAACATCAAACCGGGTTGAGTTATAACCCAATCACCCAACACTACTGGTTGAACCGGGATGTTTCAGTGAACTATCTGGTGCATATGATTAAAAGCGCACCATAAATGATTAGCACTATTTTTTTTGATCTTGACGGCACCCTAGTAGATACCGCACCAGACTTAGGCTATGCGCTCAATTTGCAACTGGCAAGACACGGCAAGCCACAGCTTTCAGATGCTACCATTCGACCTTTTGCCTCGCATGGTTCACGCGGTTTACTAGAGTTAGGATTTGGCATTACGCCGAGTGACGCGCATTTTTTAGCGTTGCGGGAAGAGTATTTGGCGCTTTATAATCAAGTGTTCACGCGTTCACCAAAATTGCTTGAAGGGATAGAAGCGTTACTTGAGGCGATTGAAAAGAGGTCGCTCAAGTGGGGTATCGTCACCAATAAGCCCCGTCGATTTACGCAGCCTTTGGTGGCAAGTATGGGGCTGCATCAGCGTGCAGCTTGTGTGGTGAGTGGCGATGATGCAGCGCAACCCAAGCCATCACCGGCAACACTCTTATTGGCTTGCAGGCTAGCCAGTGCTAAGGCCGAGCATTGTATTTATCTTGGAGACGCAGAGCGCGATATTGCCGCTGGCAAGGCAGCAGGTATGAAAACGGCAGTGGCTTTATTTGGATATATTGACAGCGCTGATCGGCCGCAAACATGGGGTGCAGATACCATGATAACAGCACCAATAGAATTACTAAGATTAATCGATACTCTTTAGAGGATACCGCTAGCGTTTTCTTTTTGATAAGCTAGCATGGGTTACGCCCCAATATTGCGTGGGCTAAAGTACCACTATCTACATATTCAATTTCGCCACCCATCGGTAACCCCCTTGCGATGCGACTTACAGCAATACCTTTAGTTTTGAGTAGCTCACTGACATAGTGCGCAGTTGCCTCACCTTCAACGGTGTAGTTAGTTGCTAAAATCACTTCTTTAACCGCGCCATTTCGAGTACGTTTAATTAGCTTTTCTAGATGAATTTCTTTTGGGCCAACACCGTCTAATGGCGATAAACGTCCCATCAGCACAAAATAAAGGCCATTGTAGGATTGGGTTTGTTCTAACATCATGACATCGGTGGGCATTTCCACCACACATAACATAGCAGTATCACGCTTTTCTGAGGTGCATAACGGGCAAATAGAATGTTCGCTAAAATTATTACAAAGATGGCAATGACCAATGGTTTCAAGAGCGTTACTGAGTGCAGCGGCTAGTCCATTCGCACCTTTTCTATCACGTTGTAACAGATAATAGGCCATGCGAAGTGCGGATCTTGGTCCTACACCAGGCAAGCAGCGTAGCGATTCAATAAGCTGTTCTAAAGCCGCAGGATTTTTCAAGGAGTGAACATGACTGTGATTAATCTAGAACGGTAGCTTCATGCCAGCTGGCATCACGCTACTCATGCGTGCAGTTGAAGTGGCTTCTGCTTTCTGGGCTGCATCTCTAAGCGCTATCACCAGTAAATCTTCCAACGTTTCTTTGTCATCCATTGCACTATCGTCAATGCAGACGCGTTTAATTTCATTTTTGCAAGTCATGGTTACTTTCACCAGACCATTACTGGCAGCGCCTTCTACTTCAATGCTGGCAAGCTCGGCTTGTACCTTTTGCATGTTAGCTTGCATCATCTGGGCTTGTTTCATCATATTGCCCATGCCACCCTTCATCATGACATCTCTCCTTTAAGCAACGGGTTTAATGGTATTTGGAATAATTTGCGCATCAAAATCATGGATAAGCGCCTGTACAAACTGGTCATTCATGATGGCGGTTTCAACATTTGATTGCATAGCGGCTTTCTCAATTGCATTTTGTTTGGCAGGGGTATTGGCTTCATTTCCCGTAGCCGCTACTTCAAAATTTAATTGGATCTTTCTGCCAAAATGGTCATTAATCGCGGTGGACAGTTTGTCTTGATAACTGGCACTAATGAGATGTTTTTGGCTTTTTGCCACACGCAGAGTCATGCTATTTTCATCATGGCTCACCAATTCACAATTATGCGCCAAGGCACGGGCAAGGCCAAGCTTCAGATTTTGTTCAACTAAGTTACGCCAGTTACCATTAAATTGTTTTAAGTTATTGGCTGTGCTTATCGCTTCTGCTACAGGCAAGGGCTTCGGTGAACTTGTTTCCACTTTAGTGATCTTTTCAGAAGCAGGCTGGCTCCCCATGGGCTCGTTGGAGGATTTTTCTGCAGGCAAAAATGCCAGCATGCGTAGCAAACTCATGGTAAAGCCGGCATACTCATCTGGTGCCAATCCAATATCACGGCGACCTAACAAGGCTATTTGATAGTATAACTGCACCGTTTCAGCTGGCAGTTTTTTTGCTAAATCAAACAGTAAAGAGCGTTCTGGCACATCGGCTGCAATGCTCGCAGGAATGGTCTGCACAATCGCAATCTGATGCAACACGTTTGCTAAGTCGTTGAGTGCAGCTTCAAATGAAATGCTACGTGCTTCCATTTGTTTGGCCTTTTCAATGAGTGCCGGGCCATCGTGGGCAATTAAGGCCTGAATGATCTCGAATAAATAGCCTTGATCTATAGCGCCTAACATACTGCGTACTTCAGCCTCGTTAATGGTTTGCTTACCATAAGCAATTGCTTGATCTGTTAAAGATAATGCATCACGCATGCTACCTGCGGCAGCGCGTGATAGGAGTTGAATTGCACTGGTTTCACAGGGGATACCTTCCTCACTAAGCACGTTTTGCAAGTATTCTGCAATAGTTGTGCTTGCCATTTGTCGCAAATTAAACTGCAAGCAACGCGATAGTATGGTGACTGGGACTTTTTGAGGATCGGTGGTAGCAAGAATGAATTTAACGTGATCTGGCGGTTCTTCTAGGGTTTTGAGCATAGCGTTGAACGCTTCTTTGGTCAGCATGTGAACTTCGTCAATCATGTAGACCTTAAACCGAGCTGTTACTGGTGCATAAACGGCTTGTTCAAGC
>JBQTJZ010000191.1:0-4361 GCA_052386615.1 Methylophilaceae bacterium | reverse complement strand
GTTTGTCCATAACAAATATGAGGGGCAACTTGTAACGAGGTATGACGAATTAAATGTAGCTTCAAAGGCTTAAACTCCAGGCTAAGGCACCCAAATAAAACATGAGTTCGGTAATTTGCTGCGTTGCGCCTAAAGTGTCGCCAGTATAACCCCCTAGGTTTTTAATCAACTTGGCGCGCCACCAAGCCCAAGCTGCTAATACAGGTAAAGCTGTCATTAAAACAAATTGAGCGATTACTTTAGCGCTATGCTGGCCATAAATTAATAAGCCCACCATGCTTATATAGGGAAGCAAGCCGAACAAAGTAGCCACTAGTAAATGTTTGATATTAATGTGGGTGGCTAGCGGCTTGGCTTTGCCAGTCGATTTTACATAGCTTGTGGTTGCCATCACGTAAACCGCACAAAGACGACTAAGCGCGTGACCTGCAATGAGTAGCCATGCAACCAATGTTGGATGTAACAAATTGAGTGTCTGAAATTTTGTAAGCAATACTAGAAATAGTGCGATAGCGCCAAAAGTGCCCAGTCGAGAATCTTGCATAATAGTAAGTACTTGCTCACGCTGTAAACCGCCTCCGATGCCATCTGCACTATCAGCTAAACCATCTTCATGAAAAGCGCCAGTGAGATAAATGGTTGCCGCCATGCTGATGAGCACTGCAATAGCCTGTGGAAAAATGAGGCTGGAAAAATAAAAACTAATGGTAGCCACCAAGCCAACAAGAAACCCCACTAATGGAAAATACTTAGCCGATTGATTGAGCTCTGCTTGTTGAAAATCTGCAAAATTAGGAACCGGGATTCTGGTAAAAAAACCAAGCGCCAATAAGAAAATTCGCCACTCTATTTTGACAAGATTAATCATGCTCTGCTTTCACCCTCTTTTTGACTTACGCCAGCACTTTCAAAACTCGCCATCTCGTTTAAAAAATGAACCGCTGATTGCACGATAGGATAAGCCAACGCTGCACCCGTGCCTTCGCCTAATCGCAAACTTAAGTTTAATATTGGTTTGGCATTCAAATGACTTAACATCAACTTATGCCCTGCTTCATCCGAACAATGCGAAAAGATACAATAATCTAGAATGGCTGGCTGAGATTTCGCTGCTACCAGTAGCGCTGCAGTCGCAATAAAACCATCAATCAACAGAACCACTTTTTGTTGTGCGGCCGCCAACATCGCGCCTACCATCATCGCTATTTCAAAGCCCCCAAAAGTGGCTAATACTTGAATTGGGTTACGTCCATCTAAATGGTGATAATCTAAGGCTTGTTGCAAAACGGTTATTTTTTTGGCCAATCCTTCGTCATTTAGCCCGGTGCCTCTACCAACACATTTTGCCATCGGTAAATCGCATAAAACACTCATCAAACAACTCGCAGAAGAAGTATTGCCAATGCCCATTTCGCCAAAACCGATGATGTTTGAACCTGAACTTATCTCTTTTGTGGCAAGCTGATAGCCTACCGTAAGCGCCTGCTCACACTGCACATTGGTCATAGCAGATTCGCGCAAAAAATTAGCTGTGCCTCGTGCAATCTTAGCGTGAATTAAATGAGGCGTCTGCCCAAAATCATAGTTAACGCCACTATCAACCACACGTAACAGTATGCTGTGCTGCCTACTAAAGACATTAATGGCTGCTCCACCATCTAAAAAATTCATTACCATTTGCGCGGTAACCGCTTGTGGAAAAGAGCTTACGCCAACTTCAGCAATTCCGTGATCGCCCGCAAACACCATCATGGCAGGCTTAACCAATTGGGGGGTGAGCGTTTGTTGAATGAGGCTAATTTGCAGTGCAAGCTCTTCCAACAGGCCAAGCGTCCCTAGCGGTTTGGTTTTTTGATTGATTTTTTGCTTTAACTCAATCCTTAACGCAGTATCAGGCGGGGAAACTTCGATATTAATCATGCTTCATTCTACATGACGTAGAAAACAAAAAACCCACAAAGCTTACGCTTTACGGGTTTATCCACTAAAAATTAGGGCGCAGTTGCTTCGTGAGCAGCCTCTTTAGCCGCTTGCACTGCATCTACTGCCGCTTCTTTAGCTTCTGCTGCTGCCGCTTCTGTCTTAGCCGCAGCCTCTTCCGCTGTTTCTACCACGGCATCCTTAACATCTGAAGCCGCAGAAGCCGCCGCCTCTTTAGTTGCTTCCATCGCTTCAGCTGTCTCTTCTTTGACAGCAGCAGCGGCATCTTCAGTCTCTTTACTGCAAGCTGCCATCAACGTTAAAGAAAAAATGACAAGCAGCAAAGTGCGTAAAAATAAATTCATAGCAAGCTCCTTAAAGCTTTATTGTGGTGGAATACGTAACATTTGACCTGGATAAATTTTATCTGGATGACTTAACATAGGCTTGTTCGCCTCAAAAATTTTCATATAAGCGTTTGCATTACCATAAAACTCTTTTGCCACTTTCGACAAAGTATCTCCGCGCACAACTGTATAAAATTGTGGCTCTGCTTCAGCTTTAATCACGCCTAACTGATCCTGCACATGCTCCACACCCGCCACGTTGCCACAGCATAATAGAATTTTTTCCTTAATCTCTTGAGTCTCTGCCATGCCTTGTACAATCACCGTCGCCGATGCACCATCAAATCCAATCGTTAGTCCTGGTTAAATTCATTTTAGAGACATAATTCGCAATTGCGTTGGCGGCCGCTTTATTGGCGGCATCTACATTCACTGGAGTTGGGTCTTTTTTCGCAACATCCTGAGTTGCCTTCGCGTCACCAATCCCCAGCAACTTCTCGCCAGCCTCTTTAATAAATGAAAATAATCCCATTTGATTCTCCTTTGATTGTGGTAATTAATGGTTAGTTTTACGGTCGGAAATACATCATGCTTAAGTCATTTAGCATAGTTAATATTAGACCTATTCTTTTACTTTTACTACTTTGGCAGCATTAAATATCATTAACTATGCTCAATTAAGCAAACTTTGCTATAATGCGCGGCTTGCAAACGGTTACCGAAGTTTGCGTAAGGGCCGGGTAGCTCAGTCGGTAGAGCAGCGGATTGAAAATCCGCGTGTCGGCAGTTCGATTCTGCCCCCGGCCACCAGTATTTACAAGCCCTACATCGCTGTAGGGCTTTTTCTTTATTAGCCACACTCAGCAAAAATGTAAAACTTAGGGGTTAAAAGCCACTAGTCATTTATGTTTGTGAAGTTATCCATAAAGTCTATATAACGTTTGGTTATGCTTAATTGTTATTTAGGGTGGCATGGATAGAATATTTGTTTTCAATTCATTGACTTACATAACTCAATACAAATAAACTGGTTATATCTACTACATATTGTGGTTAGTGTAGTGGGTGCGACCTAAATCGTCGGGAAATAGGTCGCGGTGAAACATTTGAAACATTGCCTGCAAGGCTCTAAGATATTATTACCTTAAAGTTGTAATAGCAACTGTTTTATATCATTCATCCTTAACCACATAATTTGTTAAGGAGAAATATCATGTACTTTGAAATCTATCAGCAATTAAGTGGATTATTAAGCAGTCAATGGAGATGGCGATTAAAGGCTGCTAATCATGAGCCTATCGCAAGTGGTGAAAGCTATCACAAGAAATCTGATTGCTTACATGCCATAGGCTTGATAAGGGGTACGAATTCTAATACTCCGATCTACGAAGTGTAAGATGTAAACATGGGGGCTTCGGCTCCCATGCCTGTTAAATGAATCTGCACTTTCTTAGCAGCATGTATGCCGAGCAGCCCTGCTAAAGCAGTTAATGCTGCCACACGCTCCTCACCATTATCATAACGATTGTGATGTGGGCTAGCTAGTTGCCACAGTGTCCAAATAATCCATTGTTTCATGTGAGTTTTAATATCGTCTTGCGTAGGTTCAATGCCAGCATACACATGGGCGTGGCGGTATGGATTGCCCCTGTGGTAGCCGCTTTGCTGCATGTAAGGGTCGCTGCGTTCAGCAATCAATAGGGCAGCACGCATATCTTTCACCCTATCAAGTACGTGCTGCCACACTATGTCAGCAGCTTCACCCTCTTTTGCAACCACAACTGTAGATATGCCTTCGTTCCATATTGTGTAACGTTTTATATCGCTAACAGTCGTGTCGTAATGAATAGTTATTAAATGCTTGTCGTCTTTTACTATGGTTATCATTGTATTGTTCCTGTTTTGTTGTTGCCGAGTAATTGCGTCACAGGGTATAGACGGTTTTTTATTTCTTCTAGCTCTTGGGTTGTAAGGTGACTTAAATCTTGTGGTTCTAATGGGCTGATATTTATTTGTTGAGATGTTCTAACTGGCGCATCTAAACCAAGCAACTTTGCACGTCTTTCTAAAACTCGCACCGCAGCAGCTATGGGT
>JBQTJZ010000190.1:0-3174 GCA_052386615.1 Methylophilaceae bacterium | reverse complement strand
TTACCTTTCGTGCATCAATTTGTCTATGGTGAGAAAGATGGCCCGGTGCCCTTTCATTACCCGACAGGGGATTATAAGCAAGACTTGCTGGGTTTTAAGGGCGATCAAGGGTAGCGCATGATACGTTCAAGTATTTTAACCGGCCTCGTGCGCACATTACGAAAAATCGGCCATGGTGCCATCGATCGTATCTGGCGGCTAGGGGCAGGCGCACGTTTATTCGGGCTGACGCTTATCTCGTCTGGCGAGAGCTTTCGTAGATTCCATTTGGTGATTCGTGAAGTATATTTCACTGGTGTGATGTCGCTCATTATTATTTCTGTTTCAGCGTTTTTTGTCGGCATGGTGCTAGCCTTGCAAGGCTATCACACCTTACAAAAGTATGGTTCTGCTGAGGCGATTGGCGTGCTGGTTGCTTTAGCATTAGTGCGTGAGTTAGGCCCGGTGGTTACAGCATTATTGTTTGCTGGCCGTGCTGGTACAGCCATTACCGCGCAGATTGGCTTAATGAAAGCAACAGAACAGCTTTCTGCCATGGAAATGATGGCAGTGAGCCCAATTTCACGTGTGATAGCGCCGCGATTTTGGGCAGGGGTGATTGCTATGCCTATTTTAGCCGCACTATTTTCAATGATTGGTATTTTAGGAGGCTACTTGGTTGCGGTGCCTCTTATTGGGGTAGACGCAGGCGCATTTTGGTCACAAATGCAAGCGAATGTTGATTGGCGATTGGATATTGTGAATGGTGTGATTAAGAGCATGGTTTTCGGGGTGGCTTGTACCATGATTGCGCTATTTGAAGGCTATGACGCACCGCCTACCGCAGAGGGTGTGAGTAACGCTACGACAAGAACTGTGGTGACGTCATCACTGGTGATTTTGGGGCTAGATTTTGCACTGACTTCATTTATGATTTCATGATTCAATAAATTGCAGGGGTAGATTCTTATGGAAAGAACGACGATCGATTTGTGGGTGGGTATATTTGTAGCGCTGGGCGTGGCGGCACTACTGGGTCTTGCCATGAAAGTGGGTAATCTCACTACCAGTGGTATAGATGAAACGTATACGGTAACAGCCGCATTTGAGAATATTGGAGGCTTAAAACCACGCGCACCGGTCAAAAGTGCAGGTGTGGTGGTTGGTCGTGTGGGTGACATTACATTTGACGGCACAACTTTTGAGGCGATTGTGAGCCTCAACGTTGATAAGCGCTACCAATTTCCGACCGACACCTTTGCCAGCATATTCACAGCAGGTTTGTTGGGCGAGCAATATATTGGCTTGGAAGCAGGCGCCGATGAAGCTAGCTTGAAAAATGGTGATAAAATTGCACAAACCCAAGATGCGGTGGTGCTAGAAAAAATGATTAGCCAGTTTTTGTACAATAAGGCATCAGAGCCAAGTGAAACTGTGCCAGCTAATGCCCCATCAACCAAAGTGGAGGATGATGCGTTAACAGCCAATCCCTTGGATGATTTAGTGAATCCAACGGCGCCATAATAGAGTATTAAGTGTTTACAACTAGGACTAAGAAATGATTAAAAACTTTTTAATAGCATTGAGTTTGTTTTGTTTTAGTGCTGCAGTGTTTGCGATTGAATCACCAGATGAGCTAGTAAAAAGAACAGCAGAAGATGTATTGGCAGTGGTTAAAAGCGATGCTGATATTCAGGCGGGCAATCAAGAAAAGATTTTTGCGCTAGCGGAAGAAAAAATTCTGCCAAACTTTAACTTTGATCGTGTTTCGCGCTTGGTACTTGGCAAAAACTGGACGCGAGCAACGCCAGAGCAAAAAGCGGCTTTTCAGGTCGAATTTCGTACCTTGCTTTTACGTACTTATGCCACAGCACTGTCGAAATATAAAAATCAAACCATAGAATACAAGCCACTGCGTATGGCAGATAATGCAATTACCGCTTCCGTGAAAACGCAGATATTGCAGCCTGGCGGTCAGCCTATTGCTGTAGATTACACGCTTGCACTAGAAAAAGATGCTTGGAAAGTTTATGACATTGTGATTGAAGGGGTGAGTTTGGTGACCAATTACCGTAGTCAGTTTTCGCAAGAAGTGCGTCAAAATGGCTTAGATAGTTTGATTAAAAAGCTAGCAGAAAAGAATACGGCAACTAAGGCCAAAGCGGGTTAAATTAAATGGCACAAATTCTTCAGGTAGAGAATCGCTGGCAGATTACAGGCGATATTCTAGTGGATAACGCCAATACATTATTAGTAGCGAGCCAGCAGTTGGCAATTTCGGGCGAGGCGCTCATCGATTTTGCAAACGTAACCGAGATTGACACATCAGCCATTAGTATCATGCTGGCGTGGCGACGTCGTGCTATTGCAGAAAATAAACAACTAAAATTCATCAATTTACCGGCTAACTTAAGTAGCTTAACGCAACTGTACGGGGTGGCGGATTTCATCAATTAGCTGTTTTAGCCCATAGCGTCTTGAATCAATGCATTTCAGCCCCATCCTAAACAGATGGGGTTTCATTTTTTATCAGCAATTTTATTATATCGGTAAGGTTTAATTGACAAAATTATCCATGACAACACCAGCTGTTCATATCGAGCAGGTTCATAAGCGTTTCGGCAATTTGCAAGCGCTTAATGGTGTGGATTTAACGATTAATCAAGGCGAGTTTTTTGGCTTGCTGGGTCCTAATGGGGCTGGTAAATCTACGCTAATTAATCTCCTTGCGGGTTTGTTGCGCCCAACGGCAGGCAAACTCTCGGTTATGGGGCATGATGTGGTTGAGGATTATCAGGCGGCACGCATGGCTTTAGGGGTGGTGCCGCAAGAATTAGTATTTGATCCGTTTTTTAATGTACGCGAGATGTTACGTTTTCAGGCTGGGTATTTCGGGCGAGGAAAAGAAAACGATGCATGGGTGGATGAAGTAATTGAGGCACTGGGCTTGACTGATAAGGCGCACACCAATATGCGCAAACTCTCTGGCGGCATGAAACGTCGCGCGCTGATTGCACAGGCCTTAGCGCATAAACCACCAGTGATTGTGCTAGATGAGCCTACGGCTGGGGTAGATGTTGAGCTCAGACAGATGATGTGGGCGTTCATCAAAAAACTCAATCTTGAAGGACATACTATCATTCTGACCACCCATTATCTAGAAGAGGCAGAAATGCTATGTTCGCGTGTTGCCAT
>JBQTJZ010000189.1:0-2697 GCA_052386615.1 Methylophilaceae bacterium | reverse complement strand
TAACTCTAGCCCAGCATGTTATGATTCCAGACAAATAACCCTGGAGATTTGCATGAGCACCTCTTTCAATTCACCTCATCATATAGGCACCCCGTTATCTTTGTCTGCGACTAAAGTGATGCTGCTTGGTAGTGGCGAGCTTGGCAAGGAAGTGATTATCGCCTTGCAGCGTTTTGGGGTGGAAGTGATCGCAGTCGATCGCTATGAAAATGCTCCTGGTCACCAAGTAGCGCATCGTGCTTATACCATAGATATGACGGATGCAGCTACGTTAAAAGCACTGGTAGCCCGGGAAAAACCACACCTCATCGTGCCTGAAATAGAAGCGCTTAACACCGATGCGCTGGCTGATATTGAACGCGCAGGTATAGCAACAGTTATCCCAACGGTAAAGGCAGTACAACTCACCATGAACCGTGAAGGCATTCGTAGATTAGCCGCCGAAACTCTACATTTACCCACTTCGCCTTATGCATTTGCTCGCAGTGAACACGAATTGCGAGCGGCGATTGATGGTGGCATAGGTTACCCATGTTTCGTAAAACCCACCATGTCTTCCTCAGGTAAGGGCCAATCGCGGGTCATTCAAGCAGAGGAAGTAAAAAAAGCTTGGGATTATGCCGCGACGGCTGGACGGGTGAACCTTGGTGTGGTGATTGTAGAGGGTCAAATAGATTTTGATTACGAAATTACCCTGCTGACAGTGCGGGCTAAAAACGCGCAGGGGGAGATACAAACCTATTTCTGTGAGCCGATAGGACATGTGCAGGAAAAAGGCGATTATGTAGAAAGTTGGCAGCCCCAATCCATGACAGCCGATGCATTGAAAGCGGCACAACAGGTGGCTAAAACGATTGCCGATGCACTGGGTGGGTTAGGTTTATTTGGTGTGGAGCTATTTGTAAAAGGCGATGCAGTTTGGTTCTCCGAGGTTAGTCCACGTCCTCACGACACGGGCATGGTCACTATGTGTAGTCAGCGGTTAAGTGAATTTGAGCTACACGCACGTGCGATTTTAGGGCTACCAATCGATGTTGCGATGCGCGGGCCAGGGGCTAGTGCAGTCATTTACGGCGGGGTTGAAAGCAAAAACTTAAGCTTTGAAGGAGTAGATAAAGCCTTAAGTGTACCAAGCACCGACATTCGATTATTTGGCAAACCGGAATCTTTTGTGCGCCGCCGCATGGGAGTGGCGCTAGCAACGGGTAATACCACAGACGAGGCTAGAGATCGTGCCAAACTGGCAGCCAGTTTGGTTAAACCCAAAGCGATGTAAATGCTGAACGAGATTGAGGAAGTAGAGCGTAATAAGTCGACTTTCTACGACTTGCTGGGTGGGGCTGAAACGGGCACAGCCAAGATTCGTGAATTAGTCGACACTTTTTATGACGTCATGGAGATTGATCCTAAGGCGCAAGCGATTCGCGTCTTGCATCCTGCCGATTTAACGGTTGCGCGTGAAAAACTATTTATGTTCTTGACTGGTTGGATGGGCGGCCCCCAGCTATATATCGAGCGTTATGGGCATCCTTTTTTGAAGAGACGGCATCTTCCTTTTTCTATTGATGAATCGGCAAGAGATCAGTGGATGTATTGCATGGTAAAAGCTATAGAGCAGCTTGATTTGGAACAAAGGCTCATGACCAAACTTACCGAGCAACTGTACGGCGTAGCGGATTTTATGCGAAACCAATGATGCGAATTTATGCATCTAAGTGACATAATGATATAGTGCCCAGAGGCCTATCGTTTAGATGTGTTCGATATTAAGGCTGATTAATCAAAGCGCAACACAAAGGATTTACTTGTTAAGAAGCAAGATTTTCCATTTTGTATGGCTGGTCGTTGGCTGTTGGGTCGCGGTTTTTTTCGTGGCTCAGCATGCCCATGCTGCTGGAGATTTGCTCACTGCGCAGGAACGTGAATGGATTGCCCAGCATCCTGACATTCGTATCGCAATTTCTCCTGTTTACCCACCAATCAGCTTTATGGATCCGCTAGGCCAACCGATTGGTTTGGCAAATGAATATCTGGCGTTGATACAACAACGTTTGAATATCCAATTAAAACCGGTAATACCCACCCCTGTGCAACGCGCAGCCAATCGCCCAGAAGATAAACAAGCAGACGTTGTGGGCATTTTTGCCGAGACACCAGAACGTCATGAGCACTGGTTATTTACCCGTCCCTATCTTAAGTTCGATTTATATTTGATTGCTCGAGACGATGCGCCCAGTCCTTTGAATTTAAGGCTCTTAAAAGGGGGGAAGATTTCCGTGGTGAATCATTTTGCGGCGCGCGAATATCTTGAAAAGCAGTATCCCAATGTCGCCATTGATGCTGTAGAGGACACTTGTACTGGCTTGCAACATGTTGCCTTTGCCAAGAGCACCGCGATATTAACCGATTTACCAGTGGCAAGTTGGTGCTTGCGTGATCAGGGATTGATTAACCTTAAAATCGCAGAGAAAACAGAGTTTAGTTACGAGATGGGGATTGGCGTCCGTAAAGATTGGCCAGAATTACAGCGAATTCTGGAAAAGGGACTGAATAGCATCACCATGGAGGAGCGCGAAGAGATGTATCGGCGCTGGACAGCAAAAAACGTTTTTGTAGATAGTTGGTTACAGCAAAATAAATTGTGGGTTGCTGCATTGGCGCTGATTTTATTAGCCACCACGCTGGTTAGGTTATATA
>JBQTJZ010000188.1:0-4516 GCA_052386615.1 Methylophilaceae bacterium | reverse complement strand
GGTAGAACGCGAGAAACTGATTAAAGCTGATGTGGACGTTGCAAAAAGCCATCAAGCCCAGTTACAGGCTGATCTACTTACTAAAGAGGCAACTGTGCAAGCGTTAGCTGAACAAATCAAGCTTTTTAAAATGACGGCACATGAAGATTTAAGTGCTAGACAGCAAATCGAGACGGGTTTCCAAAGTCTGCGTGATTCTGTGGTGCAGGCTGATAAATTATACCAAGAAAGTATATTTAACTTAAAATTAATTAATAATAATATCAATAATTTAAATATTAAATTTAATGTTATTGATGAGGAAAAAAAGACTTTATTGCTGCGCAAAATGGAAAATGAGCAGGCACTTAATCTTGTGCCTATGGAAGCGCTCAAGGCAAATTTAACACAAGCGATTAATCATAAACAGTTACGCGAAACCTCACTGGCTGCAGCGCGTAATTTACTGGCTGAGCAGGAATCGCAATTACAAGACTCAGAGCGTTTGCGCATGCAGAACGAGCAGCAGTTGCATCCACTACGGGATAATTTGGAGCAAAGCCGTTTAACCGAGCAGGAAACTCGACTTTACTTCGAACAGTGTCAGGCAAGCCTGCTTGAGAATGGGCTTAATGAAGGGCAGTTAGCAGAAACTTTAGTGGAAAATACTAACACAAGCACTTTGCTAATTAAAACGAATCAGTTGCAGCAAGATATCGAAGCGCTCGGGCCAGTCAACTTGGCAGCGATACAAGAGCTGGAAGTAGAGTCTGAGCGAAAAGGCTATCTTGATAGTCAGATACTTGATTTAACGCAAGCGAGCCAAACCTTAGATGATGCGATACGTAAGATTGATCGGGAAACACGTGATAAGTTGATGCAAACTTTTAATAGCGCTAATCAACATTTTGCTGAGTTATTTGCCACCTTGTTTGGTGGCGGTCAGGCCAAGCTCGAATTACTAGGAGAAGAAATTCTAGACACAGGTTTGCAAGTATTTGCACAGCCACCTGGCAAGAAAAACACCACCATTCAATTGCTTTCAGGTGGCGAAAAAGCGCTAACTGCGCTAGCCTTAGTATTTGCGCTATTCCGATTAAATCCGGCCCCTTTTTGTTTAATGGATGAAGTAGATGCGCCTTTAGATGATAGCAATACAGAGCGCTTTTGCGCCATGGTTAAAAAAATGGCCGAAAAAACCCAGTTTTTGTTTGTAAGTCATAACAAAATAACCATGGAAATGGCGCAGCAGCTGATTGGTGTTACCATGCAGGAATCTGGCGTTTCGCGTATTGTGGATGTTGATATTGAAGCGGCAATAGAATTACAGGGTTAAAAATCGTGAACAAGTCATTTAATTCTGAAGTAGAATAAAAACATGTCAGATTTACAAGTGGTACTTATCGCTCTTGGTGCATTTATTATTGCAGGCGTTGTTGTGTACAACTGGATGCAAGAAAGGAAATTGCGTAAGAATATTACCGATGATTTTTTGGTCCCGCAAAAAGATGTGCTGGCAGAAGATTTTTATATCGACGCAGAGGCTTATGCCGAGCAGGCGCTGGCAGATGTTCCCAATAAAAACAAGATTATGGAAAAACTGAATGCGCCAATGACAGTCCCTGAGATTGAGTTGACTGAGGTAAGTGAACCGCCGATCAACAGAGATAAAGCAGTTGAAGCAGAAATTACGAAGAGTAAAGAAATAGAGGTTACTGAACATCCGGTATTATCAATAGCCGAGCCAAGCGCCCCAGTTCCATTACCAGTGGCGAAGCTGGAAAAAGAGTCTCAGCAAACCAATTCGCCTTTGCCAAACGATGTTCACCAGCAAATTGACTTAACCGCTTTTTTATATAGTACAAAAAATATTAGCCTTCAAACACTAAGTGCTTTAACCGACGCAATCGCCAGCGACTTGGGTGTTCCTATGATGATGCATGGAATTGATCAAGAGGGCAAATGGCACTTGCTGGATACAAACACTGTAAAGGGTGTTTTTAAGCAAATTGCGTGTAGCTTGCAATTAGCGGATCGAAGTGGCCCAGTTTCAAAAAATAAGCTTAATAAGTTTCAGTTTGCAATAGAAAACATGGGCTTAGAGCTAAGTGCGCATGTAGAATGGCAGGGCACTGGTGATGCGATGCAGCGTGCGATAGAGCTGGATAAATTTTGCATGGAGGTCGATCAACTGGTAAGCGTACACTTAGTGCAAGGTGAATCTCCGGTGCATGGAACTAAGTTTAGAGGCTTGGCAGAGGCTTGCGGTATGCGGCTTGGCGAAGATGGAAAGTTTTCTTTCTACGCAAGCAGCGCAGTGGAAGTACCTCAGTTCGTGTTAGTTAATGCTGATAATCAACCCTTTACTGCGGATACTCTGCGTAATAGTGTGGTCAAAAGTGTTGCTTTTCAGATCGAAATTCCTAAAGTAAGCAGCTGTGAGCAAGTATTTAACCAAATGATTGCTGTCGCACAAAAAATGGCAAGTAGTTTGGGTGCGCGGATTGTGGATGACAACCAAAAGCCGCTGGGAGACTTGCAAATCGAAAAAATTCGGCAGCAACTCAAAGTGATACACGCAACGATGGTGGCGCGCGGAGTAATGCCAGGTAGCGCAAGTAGCATGCGTTTATTTAACTGAAGTATGCAGCGCGTAGATGCGGCGCTTAGCGTAGATGAAGCGCAAAAAAAAATTGCGGAACTTGTCGCGAAAATTGCTGAATACGATTATGCATATTATGTGCTTGATGCTCCCACCATTTCTGATAGCGAATACGATGGATTCTATCGTCAACTAGTCGCGCTTGAGTCACAATTCCCGCAGTTTATTATTTCAGAATCTCCTACGCAGCGGGTTAGCGGAGCCGCTTCCAATGCTTTCGATAGCGTAACTCATCGGCAAGCCATGCTGTCTCTTAACAATGCGTTTGGCGATGACGAACTGACTGCCTTCGATAAACGCATTCGAGAAGGCTTGGGCGTGGAAACCGTGGAATATGCAGTTGAGCCTAAATTTGATGGATTAGCAATTACGCTGACCTATGAGAATGGTTGCTTTGTACAAGGAGCTACACGCGGCGATGGCTACACCGGTGAAAATGTCACACACAATCTGCGTACCATCCGCGTCATTCCCACAAAGTTGCAGATTATCAATCCGCCCCAGTTATTAGAAGTGCGTGGTGAAGTGCTGATGTTGAAACGGGATTTTGAGCGCTTAAATGCTGCCCAAAGTCAAGCCGGTGGTAAGTTGTTTGCTAATCCGCGTAATGCGGCAGCCGGCAGCTTGCGGCAATTAGATGCGCAAATAACCGCTACGCGCCCATTGACCTTTTTTGCCTATGGTTTGGGTGAGGCGCAAGGGTTGCCAACATTGCATTCTCATGCCGAAGCGATTAATTATCTGAACAAGTTGCGCTTTCCAGTGAGTCAATTGCGTGCCGTAAAACATGGCTTACCAGGGTTGCGAAGTTATTATGAAACCATGGCTGCGCAACGTAACAGTCTGCCGTTTGATATCGATGGTGTGGTTTATAAAGTGAACCAGTTTAATCAGCAAAGTGAATTAGGCTTTGTCTCCCGTGCGCCACGCTGGGCAATTGCGCATAAGTACCCGGCGGAAGAGGCGACAACACTGGTTGAGGATATTACGGTACAGGTGGGCCGCACCGGTGCTATTACGCCAGTGGCAAGGCTTAAAGCGGTGTTTGTCGGAGGGGTTACCGTTACCAATGCAACACTGCATAATGAAGATGAAATGCGGCGTAAAGATATTCGGATTGGCGATACGGTCATTGTACGTAGAGCAGGGGATGTGATTCCGGAAGTGGTTGCTGTGGTGCTAGAACGGCGCCCAGCAAACGCTACGCTGTTTAATATGCCACCTCACTGTCCAGAGTGTGGTTCGCATATAGAACGTGTTGCAAATGAAGCGGTGGCACGCTGTAGTGGCGGGCTGTTTTGTCCCGCACAGCGTAAACAAGCTATTACACATTTTGCTTCGCGTCGTGCCATGGATATTGAGGGATTGGGTGAAAAGCTGGTTGATCAGTTGGTCGAAGCGGATTTACTGCATGCCGTAGATGATATTTACAAATTAGAAGTGGTCACCTTGGCAGGCTTAGAGCGCATGGCACAGAAATCTGCGCAAAATGTAGTGGATGCTATCAATCACAGCAAACATACCACGCTAGCGCGATTTATTTATGCGCTAGGTATTCGTAATGTAGGCGAAGCTACGGCAAAAGACTTAAGTAGCTATTTTGGCAGCTTGCAAGCCTTAATAAATGCTGACATACCAATATTGCTACAAGTTAATGATGTTGGCCCAATTGTTGCCGAATCTATTTTGCAGTTTTTCAGCGAAGCACATAACCGTCAAGTAATTGATTCCATGATAAAGCTAGGGGTTACTTGGAATGAACATGAAGGCAAAAAACAGGTCGCTGGAATGTTGCAGAATAAAATATTTGTACTAACAGGTACTTTACCGACGATGTCACGTGATGATGCAAAAACTTTCATTGAAGCGGCTGGG
>JBQTJZ010000187.1:0-9487 GCA_052386615.1 Methylophilaceae bacterium | reverse complement strand
TCCCTCCCTTTCCGCCAAAATAAAAAACACCCTAAAGGGTGTTTTTTATTTTCTGGAAGTGTGCTCGGTTAGGACTACCTACATTGGTTCATCGCAATTTCAGCCTGCGTGCACTTAAGCTCTTCCCCCTGCTTAATACTATCTTTGAATGTCTGCCAGCCAGACTTTTCATTGGAGCCCGTCTCATCTGTTTTTGATTCCACAGATTTGGCTACCGCGGTAGGCGGTGGAGGATTATCTGTAGTACGCTCTGCTGGTTTAACGGCTTTGTTTGTGGTCACTTGCTCCTCAGCAATAGCTCTCTGCGTATTTTTTTTCTGTGCAATTTTAGCTTTTTTAGAAGCTGTTTGCTCTGTGTTGGCTGGCAAATCAGGCAATGCTACAGTTGGGTCGGCCACTTGCATAGGTTCTTCAGTCGCTTTAACTTCAGGCGGTATTGAAGGCTCTGCTAATGCTGGCTGCTCGAATGTAATGGCCGGTTCGTCTGGCTTTAATACCTGCTGGCTTAAAGCAAAAAATGCTACCACTACCAACAAACTGGTGGTAGCGTACATCCAGTTAACCTTGCTAGCTAGTAACTGCCAACCGGTAGAACCCGATTCATCTGCTGCAATCGCTACAGATTCCTCTTTCACGACTTGATCTTTAGGTAAACGTACCGCGTAAATATCTTGCTCATGCGCATGCATATCATACTGCTCAAACATTTTCGAAATCTCTTGCGTAAGTTTGGAGGCCATTTCGTAATACACACGTGAAACTAGAATTTGGTTTGGATTAGCAAAAACCATAATGCGTTGCGCTTCATCAACCCCTTCGCCAGTGCTATCGAGCTGCTCTTGATCATCGTTAAGCACGCGCACAGAACCCAAATGAATACCAAATTGCACATACAAAAGTTTTGAGCTGTGCCTATTATTTTTGAGGATTTCATCACGCATCGTAAGCGAGATAAATAACGCATCTTCCAGCGCATCTTCCATCTGACCAGTACAGATGATAACCGCGCCATGTGGTGTATCGACAATAACGCGATCATTTTGTGGAATATCGATAACAGCCAGCTGAATGAAGTCGTTAAACTGTTTCCTAATTTCAATCTGCTGAGCGTTCGTTTTATTCGCGTAATCAATCATTTCTAAAGCAATGACGCTGCAAATCGAAGTTTTATTCATTTTGTCATTCATAATATTGATATATTTTCTGACTTTAGACGCTTATCTTAATCATAAAAACTTAATATTTCAAACAAAATAGTACCTGAAATAGGTTAGTCAACAGTATTTAGGGCAAGCAAGCTCCCCCCAATAAAAAAACCAGCTCATGCTGGCTTTTTTATTACTCCTTCAACGCGCGTTTACGTTCATGCTCTAACAGATGGCGTTTACGAATACGGATACTTTTTGGGGTAATTTCCACCAGCTCATCATCGTCAATAAACTCCACTGCACTTTCTAAACTGAGTGCGACTGGAGGAATTAAACGCACCGCTTCATCGGTACCAGAAGCACGCACGTTGGTCAGTTGTTTCCCTTTAATCGGGTTCACAATCAAATCGTTATCGCGGCTATGAATACCAATCACCATGCCTTCGTAAAGTTTATCGCCTGGCACGGAGAACATCCGCCCACGGTCTTGCAGTTTCCATAAGGCATAAGCGACTGCTTCGCCATGCTCGGCGGAAATCAGCACCCCATTGCGGCGACCTGGCATATCGGGCTTTACTGGCGCGTATTCATCAAAAATATGCGCCATCAGGCCAGTGCCGCGGGTCATGGTTAAAAACTCGGATTGAAAACCGATTAAACCACGTGCAGGAATTTTATATTCCAAGCGGGTGCGCCCATTGCCATCAGATTCCATATTCTGCAATTCGCCACGGCGGCGACCAAGCTCTTCCATGACCACGCCTTGGTTATCATCTTCCAAATCGACGGTTAACACTTCGTAAGGCTCACATTTCTCACCATTAATTTCACGATACACCACTCGCGGCTTGCCTACAGCCAATTCAAAGCCTTCGCGGCGCATATTTTCCAGCAAAATCGTCAAATGTAACTCACCACGCCCAGACACTCGAAACACGTCAGTATCTTCGGTATCCTCCACGCGCAAGGCTACATTGACCAAAAGCTCTTTAGTTAAACGATCTCGAATCTGACGTGAAGTGACAAATTTTCCCTCCGTACCCGCTAGAGGAGAGGTGTTCACCATAAAATCCATAGTCAGTGTCGGCTCGTCTACCCCTAAATGCGGCAGACCTGTTGGATGATCTTTATCTGCGATGGTAAAGCCAATACCAATAGCCTCTAGGCCAGAAATAATGACGATATCTCCCGCCTCTGCTTCATCAACTGGCACGCGCTCCAAGCCTTGAAAACCCAGCACTTGATTAATGCGGCCTTGGCCAAGTTGCTCATCTTCTTTCATAATCACCACCACTTGACCTGGTTTGATACGACCATTGCGCACACGACCAACGCCAAGACGGCCGGTGTAACTTGAATAATCCAGCGCGGAAATTTGTAGTTGTAACGGCGCATTGCTGTCGCCTTGCGGTGGCTCAACATGTTTTAGTATCGTCTCAAACAGTGGGCGCATATTACTCGAAGGCGTTTTCATATCGAGTGTCGCAAAGCCATTGAGCGCTGAGGCATATACCACTGGAAAATCCAGCTGCTCATCTGTTGCTCCCAAATTGGCAAACAAATCAAAGGTATGGTTAATGACCCAATCGGTACGTGCCCCTGGACGATCTACTTTGTTGATGACCACAATTGGTTTTAGTCCAAGCGCTAGTGCTTTCTTCGTGACAAAACGTGTCTGTGGCATTGGGCCTTCTACCGCATCCACCAATAGCACTACGCCATCTACCATACCCAATACACGTTCCACCTCGCCGCCAAAATCAGCATGGCCGGGCGTGTCCACAATATTAATGTGTGTTCCTTCAAAATCCACTGCGGTATTTTTAGCGAGAATGGTGATGCCGCGCTCTTTTTCTAGGTCGTTGCTATCCATCACGCGCTCTGTCACCACCTGGTGCGAAGCAAATGTGCCGGATTGTTGCAATAGCTTATCGACCATGGTCGTTTTGCCATGGTCAACGTGAGCGATAATTGCGATATTTCTTAAGTTACGATGCATTGTGTACTGCCAACTGTTTGGAAGGGCGCGATTTTAACACAATTAGGTCGCTATTTATTTGACAGCCACTATTTAATTTGACTTTAGAAATTAATTGGTTATACTGCGCACAACTTAAAGTATTTAGTGCTTTAAGATTCATCGCCCTGACCTATCGTAACGCGTGAAAATTTGACGTTACCTCATCATTTATCGGTTAGTGGCTATGCCCGTGCGCCGGTAAAGAAGTTTTTTGAACTACATCTTCTGCGTTGCTTTGTGCTTACATTAGCATAATGTGCGTTATTGCTTGCGCCCTTTTTTGTTATTTTGAAAGGGACTACTTTGTCTTTAGTATCAACATTTGCATCACTTGAACTTCATCCAGCCATTCTGCGTGCCGTAGAAGAATCTGGCTATACCAACCCTACGCCTATTCAAGCACAGGCAATTCCTGAAATTTTAGCCGGCCACGATTTAATGGCTTCTGCCCAAACAGGCACTGGCAAAACCGCTGGATTCACTTTGCCGGCACTTAATTTATTAGCTACGCCACATGCTTCTAATAGCCGTGGCCCACGTATTCTCGTGCTAGTCCCTACGCGCGAACTGGCCGCACAAGTGAATGAATCTGCACGCAAATACGGTAAGTACATTCGCGCACGCACAGTAAGCATTGTAGGTGGTATGCCGTATCCGCTACAAAACAAATTACTATCGCAGCCTTTGGATATTTTGGTAGCAACCCCCGGTCGCTTTATTGATCATATGGAGCGTGGTCGCATCGATTTATCGCGTTTACAAATGCTAATACTAGACGAAGCCGATCGTATGCTCGATATGGGCTTTATGCCCGACGTGGAGCGCATTTGCCAAGCTTTACCAACCGAGCGCCAAACCCTGTTATTTTCAGCTACCTTAGATGGCAATATTGGCCGTATTGCCCGCGATATCTTGAAAAATCCCAAGACCATTCAAGTTGCACAACAAAAAGAAAAACACGCGAACATTGAACAACGTTTGCACTTTGTGGACGATATGACGCATAAAAACAAGCTATTAGAGCACTTGCTGATTGCCCCCGATATGAACCAAGCGATTATTTTTACCAGCACCAAACGTCATGCTGATTTACTGGCAGAAGATTTATACGCGGCTGGTCACAAAACCGCTGCGCTACATGGCGATATGACACAAGGTGCGCGTAACCGCACGCTGACCAAATTACGCCATGGTGATGTAAAAGTATTGGTAGCCACAGACGTAGCCGCCCGCGGTATTGACGTACAAGGCGTTAGCCATGTCATTAACTATGATTTACCAAAATTTGCTGAAGATTATGTGCATCGCATTGGTCGCACTGGACGTGCCGGTAATACAGGTATCGCCATTTCATTTGCTTCCAATATGGATAGACATATTTTACGTAAAATTGAGCAATTCACCGGCAACCGAATGGAGGCTGCCGTGATTGAAGGTTTTGAGCCTAAACGTGCTATTAAAATGGATGGTCCAGAAGGCAAGCGAAGTGCGAGTCGTGGGGCCTGTCGGAACGACCGTAATCAACGCTCACACAAACCCGGTGGCAACGGTGGTTATCAACCACGCAGCAATGGTGGTGCAGAACGTAACCGTGGCTTTGGGGGTCAAGGCGCATCTAGCCGTGCTTCTGCAGAACGCACTTTTAGTGACAAACCAGCGCCTTCACGCAATTTTGGTGACCGTATCATGGGGGATAAACCAGCGCGTAACTTCAGTGATAACCCAAGAAGCGATAGGCCGCAATCCGATAGAAGTTTTTCTGATAGATCCCATACTAACAACCGCAACAGCCTACCACGTGATGGTTCAGGTGAAATCAATGGCAATAGCCGCAGCTACACCAAAGATACCGACATGCAATTTGCACGCGAATTAAGTAAAGGCTTTGGCAGCGCACGCTCAGGACGTGGCGACTCTCAGCGTCAAAGCACTCGCAACGATGCTCATGCAGCGCGCGATACCAAACCACAAAGTTTTGGTGAAAAATTTGGTAACCCCCGTCCACAACGCACAAACAATCGTGCACAGCATCTCGCAGCTCCTGCTGGCGATCGCGCACCGCGCCGGTCTGCTGGTTCAAATGGTGCAGATGGCGCTAGACGTTCACGCAATTTTGCTTAATTTGGGCTTTGCCAATTTAATACCATGACAACAGAAACAACCATAGCAAGTGCGGTAACAAGTGTAGATAGTTTTGATGCCTTAGGGCTTGCAGCACCTTTGCTGCAAGCAGTAATCGACACTGGTTACACAACACCAACGCCGATTCAGGTCAAAGCGATTCCATTGGCGTTGCAAGGCTTAGATTTAATGGCTGGCGCGCAAACAGGTACTGGTAAAACGGCTGCTTTTGCACTCCCCTTGCTGCAAAAACTATTGCCTTTGGCAAATACCAGCACTTCTCCCGCTAAACATCCTGTACGCGCGCTGATTTTAACGCCAACCCGAGAATTAGCAATTCAGGTAGAAGAAAGCGTTAAAGTGTATGCCAAAAAAACTGCGTTAAGAAGCTTAGTGGTATTTGGCGGCGTTGACATTAAAACACAAACGCCTCATCTCAAAACAGGGGTAGAAGTCTTAGTTGCAACACCAGGGCGTTTATTAGATCACATTGAACAAAAAACCTTAAGTCTAAGCCAGGTACAAATATTGGTGCTGGACGAGGCGGACAGAATGCTTGATATGGGCTTTATGCCCGATCTAAAGCGTATTTTGGCACTACTTCCCAAACAGCGGCAAAACCTAATGTTTTCTGCCACTTTTTCTAATGAAATCAAAAAATTAGCAGATGCTTTCTTAACTAATCCAACTTTGGTAGAAGTCGCCCGTAGTAATGCTACTGCGGAAAATGTGACGCAAAAAGTTTATTTGGTGGAGCAAAGTAAAAAACAGGCATTACTGATTCAGCTACTTAAAAATGAAGCCGCGAATCAAGTTATTATTTTTACTAAAACCAAAATGACTGCCAGCAAGCTGAGCCGCGCATTACAGCGCGAGGACATTGCCGCTGATGCTATTCATGGCGACAAAAGTCAACAGGAACGTATTGCAGCTCTCGATGCTTTTAAGCAGGGCAAAGTGACCGCACTGGTGGCTACTGACGTGGCCGCACGTGGCTTAGATATTAGCGATTTGCCGATGGTGATCAATTACGAAATTCCTTCCGCACCGGAAGATTATGTGCATCGCATTGGAAGGACTGGCCGAGCCGGTGCAAGTGGTATTGCGATTTCATTGGTATGTGAGGATGAAACGAAATATCTTACAGAAATTGAAAAACTGATTAAAAAAAGCATTGCTCGCGAAAACATAATAATAGCTACTAACGATAATCACAAAAAATCTAGAAGCCATGATGGGTCTATCAGCACCAGAACGGCAACCCGCTCTAGTCAAAACCGCAAACCAAGCAAGAGTCATGACCCTTGGTTCGATCAACCCTATCAGCCGGCGCAGGCCACCCCCATCGAACTGAGTAGAACGGCTATCACTCGTAAAGCCCCTTTGGCGGCATTGTTGGGTGGCTTAAAACGCAATTAGGAAAATTTATTTCTCCAGCCAGTCTTCTAGTTCCGAAGCGATAATAGGTTGCGAGTAAAAATAACCCTGCATGATTTTGCAACCGCTCGCTGCTAGAATATCCGATTGCGCCTGACTTTCTACCCCTTCACCGACCAGATTTAGCCCTAAAGCATCGCCCAAAGCGACAATAGCCTTAACGATAACACGATCCTCTTCACTGGTGACCAGTCCGTCCACGAACGTCTGGTCGATTTTAACCTCATCAACCGCCCAGCGCTTTAAATAAAGAAGGGATGAATGCCCCATACCAAAATCGTCTATCGATACATGAAAACCAGACTCTTTAATGAAGCGCATATTCTTTTTTACCACTTCCGCATCCTCCAGCAGTGCATGTTCGGTAATTTCAATGCAAAGTAAACTGGGGTCAATCTGATGTTTTGATGAAACTAAATTGAGCATTTTACTGAGATGATCAGAACGCAAATGGCGTGGCGAAATGTTAATCGACACTCGCGGCACTTCATATCCCGCATCCAACCATGTGCGTATTTGTTTGCAACAAGTTTCCAGTACATACTCACCGATATCATTAATCAGTGAAGATTGCTCAGCAATTTTAATAAACTCTAAAGGGGGAATAAGCCCACGTTCTGGATGGTGCCATCTGAGCAGGGCTTCCATTCCTACCAGCTGCATATTCTCAGGAGTTACCTGCGGCTGGTATACCAAGAAAAACTGGTTCTCTCGTAGCGCCTGACGAATGCCATGCTCCATTTCAAGCCATTGATGTGCAATAAAGTTAAGTCCATTCGTGTAAAACTGAAAATCGTTACGCCCATTTTGTTTAGCTCGATACATGGCTAAATCTGCGTATAGTAAGAGTGTTTGTGGGTCAGTGGTATCATCCGGATACACGCTTACGCCGATACTGACTGAACAATAAACGCGCTGTTCTTTTATTTCAAATGGGGGTGCAAAAGTAGCAATAATATCGCGTACTAAACGATGCCCATCTTGCGGCGAGGCGCCTTCCATCACCATCACAAACTCGTCGCCACCTAATCGGCAAAGTATATCGGTTGCACGCGCGCACGCCGCAATGCGTTTAGCTGCCATCACCAATATTTGATCGCCAGCCTCATGTCCCAGCGTATCGTTCACCATCTTAAACAAATCTAAATCAAAAAACAGCAACAACACTTGGCTACTAGAGCGCTCCGCTTTCGAAATAGCATGTTCCAAGCGCTGCCTAAACAAACTGCGGTTGGGTAAGCCAGTTAAATCGTCGTGCGTTGCCAAGAATTCCACGCGGCGATTAAGCGCCACCATTTCACTCACATCGCGACCTACACCACGGTATCCTAAAAAAGTATTTTCGTTCGCAAATACCGGTTTCCCTGACACTCGCATAAAAGCTAAATTGCCAGACTCATCATTAAAATGCACCACAAAATCTGTAAATCGTTGGTGCGCACGTAAGGTCTTAAGCATTTCGTTAGAAGTATGGCTATGGCAAGCATTTGCCAGTTCCGATAGATTGCTCGACGCCAAACTAGCCGGCCCACCTGTCAGCACGTTGATATTTAAATCTGCATCTGATTCCCAGAACCAATCGGCAGAAGCCTCTGCGAAATCTCTAAAACGTGCCTCACTCTCAGTAAGCTTCTGTTTTTCTTGATTAAGCTCCAACAGTTTTTCATCTAGTTTTGAGCGCACACGATCGGCATGTTGCTTTTCTAGTTTGGCGGGATTAGTCCTAAATATAGCGCGCCCTTTGGCCAGCCTTAACTGAGCTCCAGATTTAATAGTCGCCGCAACAATAGCTAGCAGATCTTCCATCAACATGGGTTTGAGCAAAAATCTGGATGCCCCTAAAGACATGGCTAAACGCTCATCTTGTGCTGAAGTGTAGGTAGCAGTATAGAAAATAAACGGGATTTTCTTTAGCTTATTATCCTGTTTCACCGCTTTGCATAAATCGTAGCCATCCATCGCGGGCATCAGGATATCTGAAATAATCAGATCAACCGGCTCTGCTTGTAAGTGCGCTAATGCTTTGAAGCCATTATCAACACTGACAATTTGATAGCCTTGTGCACTCAATACCGTTTCCAGCAGTTTTCTTGAATTTTCATCATCCTCAGCAACCAATATTCTCATTTGTTGGCCTCCCCGCCAAGCACTTGCTGAATTTGCCCAATGACTAACATTGGGTCAATTGGTTTTTCTATATAACCGGTACATCCTGCTGCCATTAGCTTTTCTTTGTCCCCAGACATGGCATAGGAAGTCATGGCGATGATAGGAATAGCCTTACCCACCGGGTGCGCTCGAATGCGTTTTAGCACCTCTAAGCCATTAATATCGGGTAATTGTATATCTAAAATTACAAAATCAGGGGGAATAGTCAGCACTTGTTGCAAGCCTTCCAATCCCGTCATGGTAAAGCGGGTTGTGTAGCCGGCTTGCTCAAGAATAAACTTAATCAATTCTAAGTTATTTTCGTTATCTTCTATGATCAAAACGGTCGTCATAGCGATGCGTCCTCCAACACAGAACCTAAAACAGCGGTGGTAGTTTCTGGCGCTTTTAATGGCACTTTGATGGTAAAAGTCGTTCCTACTTCAGATTTGCTTTCAACCGAAATAGATCCTCCTAATAGTTGGGTCAAAATTTTCTGTGTGAGATACAAACCTAATCCAGTGCCCAACACTTTAATTTTTAACCGTGACTCCACTCGCTCAAACGGTTTGAATAAATTGGCTAATCCTACTTCATTAATGCCAATACCTGT
>JBQTJZ010000186.1:0-11868 GCA_052386615.1 Methylophilaceae bacterium | reverse complement strand
TATTCGTCGCGAATATAATGGAGATTTTAACTGGGATTCAAGGCGCTTGGGTCGGGTGTTGGTGCTATCCGCACGCTCACAAGATAATGAAGCATTAGAGGATTTTATGCTGACCGAGTTTTTCGGTGGCGGAACGCGGCGATATTGACTTATTGACGCCCCAAGAAATCCGGTTTTCCTAGTGCTATGCCATTGTGACGCAAAATGTTATAAGCCGTGGTGATATGAAAATACACATTAGGCTGCACCCATTTAAGTAAATAATCTTGCCCGACAAATGTAAGCTTTGTTTGACGTACCATGAGTTCAATGTGGCGAGTTTCTGCGCCATCCAAGTTATTTTGGTGAATACTCTGTAAGAACGCGATGGTTTTACTGACGCGGGTTTGCAGTTCGGCAAAGGTTGTTTCGTTATCTTCATATTTTGGGATTTCCACGCCTGCTAAACGTGCCGCGGCGCCTTTGCTCATATCTGTAGCGATTTGTACTTGCCTTGTAAGCGGATACATATCAGGAAACAAGCGCGCATTAAGCAACACAGCAGGCTCAATTTTATTGGCATTAGCGTGCTCTTCGCCCATTTTTAGAATATGCGAAAGATTATCTAGAGCGCGTTTGAGTGGTGGAATGGCGATATCGAAAAAAGATAACATAGAGATAATCCTAAATGAGTGCGTAGGGTATGTACACCTAGTGTAATTGATGTAACTGTAAGTTGCGTAATTTTGGTGCAAATTTTGCAGTAATGCCCACTACGCTTAAGGTCATCAGGCCACCAAAGACTACTGAAGGCACCAAACCCATTATTTTTGCAGCCACGCCTGATTCAAAAGCCCCAAGCTCATTCGAAGAGCCAATAAATATGCCATTAATAGCCGAGACTCTGCCACGCATTTCGTCAGGGGTGGCCAGCTGCATAATGGTATTACGCATCACCACATAGTCAGCGTCAAATGCACCTTACATTTATAATAAAAATGCAGCCATCCAAAATTGAGTGGTCAGCGCAAATGCGATGATGCAGATACCAAAACCGGCCACTGCACTTAATAACCAGCGTCCAGCATGTAAGTTAATAGGGTTGCGCGTGAGATATACGCCCACTATAATACCGCCGACAGACGGTGCTGCACGAAGGATGCCCAGTCCTTCTGGCCCAACGTGGTAAATTTCATGTACAAACGCCGGCAACAAGGCGACAGCGCCGCCAAATAGTACAGCAAACATATCTAGCATCTGCGCACCAAATACAATTTGGTTATTAACGACAAAACGTAAGCCTTGGCCAATGCTGGTGAATACAGCTGGCGCATCTTTGACGGCAGGTGGTTCCTTTATCTTTAAGGAAAGTAAAGTGAGTGCTGCGCCTATAAATAGTAAGGTGGCAATGGAGTAGGCCACTGTTTTATTGGTAAAGCCTACTAGTAACCCGCCTAGCGCGGGACCAGCCACTAAGCCGAATTGAAAAACAGAGGTGCCAATGCCGGAAGCGCGTGCATAGTGCTCGCGTGGCAAAATAATGGCAAATAAGGTACTGTAGCTTGGCGCTATAAAAGCACGTGCAACACCAGCAAAAGCAATCGAAGCATAAATCCATAGGGTATGGCTGGGTAACCAGTCTAAAGAAACTGCCACCAACACCAGCGTGTTAATGAACAACATTAAGGCGGCGAGCACGCCAAACAGGCGTCGT
Organism: Methylophilaceae bacterium; assembly: GCA_052386615.1. Lineage (GTDB taxonomy): Bacteria > Pseudomonadota > Gammaproteobacteria > Burkholderiales > Methylophilaceae > JBQTJZ01. Next base: position 10,175 of record JBQTJZ010000186.1, on the reverse strand, counting down.
GAATAATAGTGATCTACTGCATGCCCAGCGAACAAGGCAAAGCAAAAATAAGGAATGACCTCGGCTAAGCCGATCAAACCTAAAGCCAAAGGGTCTCGTGTAAGTTCGTAGATGTGCCAGCCAACCACTACCGCTACAATTTGGTAGGCCAGCACCATTTGAATGCGGAATGCCAGCAACTTTGGAAACGCGTGGTTGTGGTAGTTAAAAATGGGATGATTGAATATTTTTTTCATCACTGCTATTTTAAGGGTTAACCATAATATTCGCTAAAAGATTGCACATGAATTATTTGTATTTTTGTCGATTAAACATAGCTGCCGTTCTAATTTGCCTGTGCTTTGGAAATAATGCGTTTGCGCAAACACCAGCAGAAATTGAAGTGTACGTTACGGTAGATTGGGAAGGTGGGTCGCTTGAACAAGATAATATCGAAGCGATGCAGGTATTCAGAAAAAAGTATGCAGATATTCCGATGGTGCATTTCTTAAATCCAGTGTACTTTTTACGCTTAAACCAGCATACCGAGCAGGTATTTAAAACAATTCATTCAACTGTATTACCCAACGATGAACATGGTTTACATCTACACGGTTGGAAGTCGTTAGTTCAACAGTGCGGTGTTGATTATAAACCTGCCCCTTCTTTTGCCGCACAAGATGAACGTTGCGAAATAGGCGATTGTGGTTATTCGGTGAGTTTGGAATATGCCTACTCTCAACCAGAGCTTAATCGGCTTATTGCTTGTAGCGCAGATTTACTGGTGCAGCAAGGGTTCAACCGTCCTAGGAGTTTTCGTGCTGGCGGCTGGCAGCAAGGAGGAAAATTAACTGCTGCGCTTAAAGAAAATCAATTTCTGTTTGATAGTTCACGTACAGATTCACGCTTATTAACCACCAAATGGGACGAAAAAAGTAATCTAGTACAAATGGTTCAAAGCTTGCATCCTGCTAGCTCACCTTTGGATCAGCCTTACTTGCTTAGTGGCAAGCTGATAGAGTTTCCAAATAATGCCAGCCTAGCAGATTACACTAGTGCCGATCAAATTCTAATCATGTTCAAACAACTCATTGCCCATAAAAAACCAGTCATGGTGTTGGGTTTTCATCAAGAAACCGCATTCAGCTATTTGGGGCGCTTAGATGATGCCATTCCGGAAATGCAAAAAGCCGCTAGGGCAAGCAATGTGTTCATTCAATGGAAAACATTTGAAGGTAGATTCAATGAAAAGCAAGGCCTAGATTCTAGTGCAATTAACGTGGAACGCGCCAAAGATACCAACTAGCCACAGTTCTATGCGGACTCCAAGCCATGCTGAGTTCCGCCATTTCTTTACGTTTGGGGGCAACGGTTAGTTTTTTAAGTCGCTTGTAACCTTCGCAAATTCCAAAATCATCCGCAGGCAGAATATCCATGCGACCAAGCGTAAACATGAGCAGCATTTCCACTGACCAGCGACCGATACCTTTTAAGGCAATTAATCTTTCGATTAGCGCTATGTCCGATATAGCTTCGGCGGTGTTTCTATCTGGTACCAAGCCGCTCTGCGCACCATGGGCAATGCCATAAATGGTTTCAATTTTGCGACTAGAAAACCCACAAGCACGCAAAGCATCGAATTCTGTTGCTAATATTTGTGAAGGCGACGGAAATCTTTTTGTATAAAGATTGAGCAATCTCGCCAATATCGCATTGCCTGCCTTAGGGTGCAGTTGCTGATAGGCCACTGCGCTAATTAGCGCGGCATAAGGCTCGTCGGAGTCTGTTTTAAATGTACATGGGCCTACAGTTTCTATCAAATGCGCCCAATCTGTATCTAGTTTAGTTAAAAATTGGCTAGCTTGATAATAGGGATTGATGGACATAGGCAGAGATTATAACGCATGAATTTAGTAAGGAATCCATGTTATCGTTGAAGGATTCAGAGAAAGCATTTTTATGGAATTTAGAAGCGAAATGGCGATGGATTTATTTGAAACTTGGCAAGATAACAAGCAAAAATTGGCTTTCAGTGCATGGTTATTCCAAGGATTTGTGTTGTCAGATATAGAGCCGCTTTTGGCTGACTTGAAGCGTATCATTAGCGCTGCGCCCTTACGTCATATGCTCACACCGGGTGGGTTTACCATGTCGGTTGCCATGACGAATTGTGGCGATTTGGGTTGGGTAACAGATAGAACGGGCTATCGCTATACAAGGCATGACCCATTAACTGGCGAGCGCTGGCCAGCAATGCCAACTTCATTTTTAACATTGGCGGGACAAGCAGCAAGTGAAGCGGGATTTGCTGATTTCACCCCAGACGCATGTTTAATTAATCAATACAAAGTGGGTGCACGTATGTCATTACATCAAGATAAAAATGAGCAGGATTTCAGCCAACCAATCGTGTCAGTGTCATTAGGGCTACCGGCAGTGTTTCAGTTTGGCGGTTTTATGCGGACTGATAAGCCCGTTAAAATTTTGTTAACTCATGGCGATGTGATGGTGTGGGGCGATGAGTCGCGACTACGCTACCATGGTGTTTTTCCGCTTAAGGCGGGAAATCACGTGTTGTTGGGTGGTTATCGAATTAATCTTACTTTTCGTAAGGCAGGTTAGAATACTGCTTTCCCTATTTTCACGAAACTTATGCAAGTTGATTTGGCGCAGGCTATTCGTTTATTAAAACGTGGCGAAGTGGTGGCGATTCCTACAGAGACTGTTTATGGATTGGCTGCGGATGCGACCAATGAGATTGCTTTGCGTCAAATTTATACGATTAAACAGCGTCCGGCAGATAATCCGCTTATTATCCACATGGCAGATGCAAGTCAGGTTGCTGATTGGGCAATAGAATTTCCATCACTTGCACAGAAGCTGGCACAAGCATTTTGGCCTGGACCTTTTACTTTGGTGCTAAAAGCGAAAGAAAGTGTTTCAAAAATTGTGCGTGGCAACCTACCTACAGTGGCGCTCCGTGTGCCTAGTCATGCAATTACCTTAGAGTTGTTACAGCAAAGCGACTTAGCTTTGGCCGCACCCTCTGCCAATAAGTTTACACAATTAAGCCCAACTACTGCGGCGCATGTAAGGCTTGGTTTGGGCGACGCGATTCCAGTTTTAGATGGGGGCGCATGCACTGTGGGAATTGAATCAACCATTGTAAGTGTTGATGGCGATAACTGGCAATTGCTGCGCTTGGGCATGATTAGCGAGATGGCGATTGAGATTGTTGCTGGCAAACCGGCACACAAAAACAATCAACTTATTCCAAAAGCGCCTGGACAATATGCACTGCACTATTCGCCCAGAACGCCCATCAGGCTGTTTGCCTCACGCATGGACTTGGTAAGTTTTGTACCATCGCATCAAAACAGTGCGGCCATGCTTTTTGGCAAGGGCGAGCTACCCAAGTGCTCACATTTTATTTTGTCTGATTCTGCTGATGCTGCCGCAGAGTCTTTATACAGTACCCTGCATCAACTGGATGCTTTAAGCGTAGCATGGCTGTTAGTTGAAATGCCGCCAGATGGAGCACAGTGGCTAGCTATTCGAGATAGATTGAGCCGCGCAGCTTACAAAAACTGAGCTAAAAAATTACTTGTTTTCTAGCGAAAAAGCGAGTAATTTTAGGGCTACTTAAAATGTTTTGCTGTGGAGTTTGCCATGGATAATAAGTATGGGTTGGGTAGCACAAAAGTCGCGACAGAACATCATGATGCGCAGCATAAATCTCCTGATGGTCATGCGCTTCAATGTAAATTTTGCGGTAGCAATCACCTTACGCTTAGTCCTACTATGCATGATCATCTTTGCAATGACTGTGGGGAATGGCAAAATGATGTGCCGCAAGGCTACTCTACCGGGCGTAGTAGCGACTATTAATTTGCCTTTGGTTTAAGTGCTTCCGTAAACTCTTCGTCCAGTGCGCTATCAATGGCTTTTAGCGCAATACGTGTCTTTTCCACCTCCGCTATATTCCCGGCTCGGTTCGCCATTAATCCAAGCGCAATTAAGGTAGCCGAATGTTGCGGTTGTAATGCTAAAGTTTGTTGATGATATTCATTCGATTTGTTTAGGTTGCCCAGTTTTTCCTGCGCTATCGCGGCATAGTAAAAAGCTTCGGCAGATTTGGGCTCTTGCTTAATCCACAGTTGAGCAACCGTATTAAGTTCATCCCATTTTTCATTTTGGTAGGGCAATATTACGCGCATAAAAAAGGGTCGATTTTCTTCGATCGCATCCCAAAAGGGCAATTCGTCTGTTTTCATGGAAGTCACTTCTTGCCTATCCAGCAAACTTTTTACCCATTTCACTGGGATATTGTAAAAATAAGCATTCTTACCGGGGCTTTTAAAGGTGCTGATGGCAATAAGCTTGCCACTGTTGTCAAAGACGGGGCTTCCGCTCGCCCCCATTACGAATGAGGCATCGGTACGAACAATCACACTGTCGTGGTAGGGATACAGCGCTTTAATCTTGCCCTGCGTGGTTTGAGGTTTTGGCGGACCACCCGGAAAACCGATAGAAAATATTTCTTGCTCATATTTTAAATGCTCAGAATCACCCAACTCTACTGGCTTAAGTTCTAAAAATGCAAAACGTAAAATACACAAATCATGTTTCCAGTCGGCCTTGAGGGCGACAGGCAAGAAGCTCTCTCCAAACTTGGTAATTTTTACGCCGATGCTATTCGCTAATATATGGCAATTGGTGGCGATTAAATCTTTACCAACCACTACGCCAGTGCCTACGCCATGACCGCCTGATTTAGTAGCCACGTGCACTTTTACCACAGAGGATTTAAGTTGATAGGCAAGTTCTTGGTATGTTGCTGCAATTAAGCTTGTATGAACAAAAACCAACCCTAGAAAGGCAATAATTGAGCGCATGACTAGCCCCTGATTTGAAATGGGTGAAAAATCCTTAACATGTCGATAAGGTAAGTGATGTGAAGCACTATGTAAAGTGACATAGTTACAATTGAAAGATTCGTTATTTAAATGAACAATTTTAGATTAAGCTAAAAATTAAGGTGAAAGAGATTTCAAAGCCTTGTAAAATACGCCTTTAGATTAATTATCTTTTGGATTCACTGCGTATGCTGATTCAATCACACATTGTAGATTTACCAACGCCCACAGGCACCATGCGTACTTATGTGCATCGCCCTATACATAGTAATAAGCTATCTGCTATTTTATTTTATTCTGAGATATTTCAACAAACTGGCCCGATTGAACGTGCAGCGCGTTTTATGGCTGGACAAGGTTATGCGGTACTGGTACCGGAAGTATTCCATGAGCTTAACCCGATTGGCACTGTGCTTGGTTACGACGATGCTGGTCGCGATAAAGGTAATGCGGATAAAGCAGCTAAAGATGTGCAAGGCTACGATTCAGACAACCGTGCCTTGATTGAATTTTTGAATCAACAAGCGTGGTATAACGGCAATCTGGGGGCAATGGGTTTTTGCATTGGTGGCCACTTAGCATTTCGTGCCGCTTTACAGCCTGAAGTGAAGGCAACGGCTTGTTTTTATGCAACCGATTTGCATGGCAACAATATTCCTAATCAACCCAATCAGCACAGCATGGATAGATTGAATGAGATGAAAGGTGAGCTAATGATGGTTTGGGGCAAACAGGATAATCACATTCCTACCGCTGGGCGCGCACTGGTATATCAGAAGTTAACGGATGCCAGCTTAAATTTTACTTGGCATGAGTTTAATGGCCAACACGCGTTTATGCGTGATGAAGGCGAGCGTTACGATTCGCAACTGGCAATGACAGGTTATCAATTAGCCATTCAGATGTTTGGCAGAACGCTATAGCTCTAGTGCAGATTTTTGCAGTAACCCTTGAAGTAGTAAACCCTAGTAATCGGTGTAGTACCAAAACTTAGGCCACAAGCTTAAGTTTTATTGTTAACTTAAATTACCCATTTAAAGAAGATAAAGATGACCACAAAAAATGCTGATATTGGCCTCGTAGGCCTTGCTGTGATGGGGCAAAATTTAGCCCTCAATATTGCTGATCATGGCTATACCATTGCGGTATATAACCGCGACCCTAAGAAAATGACGAATTTTATTAAAGAGTGCAAGGCCAATGAGCCTTCGGCGGAGCGCGTGGTAGGTCATGCCGATTTAGCCTCTTTTGTATTAAGTATTAAACGTCCACGCAAAATTGTGTTATTGGTAAAAGCGGGTAGCGCAACGGATGTTACTATCAATGCACTGTTACCTTTTTTAGAGCAAGGCGATATTATTATTGACGGTGGCAATGCCTTGTGGACAGATACGATTCGCCGCGAAAAAGAGCTTGCAGTGAAGGGGATCGATTTTATTGGTTCGGGGGTATCGGGTGGCGAAACAGGCGCACGTTTTGGTCCCTCACTGATGCCTTCTGGTACACGAAAAGCATGGGCAAGTTTAGAGCCAATTTGGCGTGATATTGCCGCTAAAGTTGATCCAGTCACGGGGGAGCCAATGGAAGGGGGCAAACCCGGTAAGCCAGTAGAGGGTGGCTTTTCATGCGCAGAATATATTGGCCCAGATGGCGCTGGCCATTATGTAAAAATGGTGCATAACGGTATTGAATATATTGATATGCAACTCATTTGTGAAGCCTATTGGTTGATGAAAAATCTGTTGGGAATGCCTGCTGACGAAATCGGGAAGGTGTTTGCCGAATGGAACAAAGGCGAACTTTCTAGCTTCCTGATTGAGATCACGGCCGATATTTTGCAGCAAAAAGATCCAATGGGCCCAGGTTTCTTGGTGGATCAAATTTTAGACACCGCTGGTCAAAAAGGCACAGGACAATGGACAGCTGCGAATGCACTTGAACTGGGTGCTCCCGCTAATGCGATTGCTGCGGCTGTGTATGCGCGTGCACTTTCTAGTATTAAAGAAGAGCGTGTCGAGGCTAGTAAGATATTAAAAGGTCCAACCGTTGTGCAAGAAAAAGATAAAGCAGTAGTGATTGAGGCGATTAAAAACGCACTTTATTGCTCAAAAATTTGTGCTTATGCACAAGGGTTTCAGCTGATTGATAAAGCGCAAGTAGCGTATAACTGGAAGCTTAACTTTGGTGAAATTGCACAAATTTGGCGTGGGGGCTGTATTATTCGCGCACGTTTCTTACAAAAAATTACTATGGCTTACGCGTTAAATTCACGTTTGAAAAACTTGATGTTAGACCCGTATTTCACCAACGCGATGAACGAAGGTCAGGCTGGCTGGCGTAAAGTGATTGCACTTGCCGTCACCAACGGCATTCCAGCACAAGGCTTCAGCGCGGCTTTGGCGTATTACGATGGATACCGCAGTGCGAATTTACCTGCTAATTTGTTGCAAGGTCAACGTGACTTTTTCGGTGCACATACCTATGAACGTAAAGACCAACCGCGCGGGCAGTTCTATCATTTGGATTGGCCGGAGCCAAAGCGGCCACAAATAGCGGTTTAGTGATTAATGTTTGAGGGTGGCTTGTGCCATCCTCAACTTGACTTAACGAAGTGTGCTCTAAAAATTTAGCTTAAACACAATCGCAACTGGCTTCTAAGAACCGGCTAAAACCGCTAGGTTTTTGCACAGGCACCCCGTTTGTTTCTACTGCTTTCACTTTATCCGATTTTTGTATATTCACGGAAGCGTGAACTTTATCAGATGGCTTACTGTTTACTTCTTTATTAACTGCTTGTGTCATGGTACTTTTCCTTTTGGGAGTTAAAATCACTGGAATTTTGTTTCAGTAATTGATAGAACGCAATTTATCAAAAAAATTCGTACTCGTTCGAGGTTTAGTCGATAAATCATTAAAATCATTACATTTTTACCCTGTAACGCATCATTGCTGTTGCAGAATACATGAAAATAAAATTCTTTATGTTAAAGCGCTGCACAATGGCGGGTATAAAAACAACCATTGGTTAAAATTATTTCTATTGGCTACGTTATCAGCTATCAAATTTACGTAGAATGGCACTATTGGCAAGAATGCTTATTTAACCTCAAATGCAAATTTTAATTAACGGTAAGCTAAGGCCGTTTCAGACGGAAAACATGACGATTGCGGATTTAATCAATCAGCTTAATGTCACAGGAAAGCGCATTGCTATTGAATGTAATGGCGAAATTGTGCCGCGCAGCCAGTTCGCAGAACACCATCTAACAGAAGGGGATAAGTTAGAAATTGTCGGCGCAGTTGGCGGCGGCTAAAAGGTATATGGATATGAAAGATCAATTAATCGTTGCGGGGCAATCGTATGGCTCGCGCTTGCTGGTGGGAACTGGAAAGTATAAAGATTTTGCCGAAACGCGTGCTGCCATTGACGCAAGTGGCGCAAATATTGTCACCGTTGCCATTCGCCGCACCAATATTGGGCAAAATGCAGGGGAACCTTCACTCTTGGAATATTTGCCACCAGATGAGTTTACCTATTTGCCAAATACAGCAGGATGTTATTCTGCCGATGAGGCTGTTCGCACTTTGCGTCTAGCGCGGGAATTGTTAGATGGACATACTTTGGTAAAACTTGAAGTATTGGGTGACCCAACCACACTATATCCCAATGTGATAGAAACGATTGCCGCAGCTAAGACGCTGGTAAAAGAGGGTTTCGATGTGATGGTATATACCTCGGATGACCCGATTGTTGCTAAACAACTGGAAGATATTGGCTGTTGCGCGGTGATGCCCTTAGCATCGCTGATAGGTTCTGGCATGGGGATTTTGAATCCGTGGAATTTGCAAATTATTATTGAAAATGCAACGGTACCTGTACTGGTAGATGCCGGTGTAGGTACAGCCAGTGATGCTGCGGTTGCCATGGAATTAGGCTGTGCAGGTATTTTGATGAATACCGCTATTGCGGCTGCGCGTGACCCCGTGTTAATGGCATCCGCCATGAAGAAAGCGGTAGAAGCAGGGCGTGAAGCCTATTTGGCAGGGCGTATGGCTAAGAAGCTATACGCGGCAAGTCCGAGCTCGCCTACGGCAGATATGATTAATTAATTAATGCTTTTAATGATGACATCAAAACAAAAATATGCGGTTTCGGTGAGCGTAAAAACAGCGTTTTTACCAGAGCAATCCAACACAGAAGATAGTCGCTATGCATTTTCATACACGATTACCATTAAGAATGTAGGTGAAGTTGCCGCACAGCTGATTAGCCGCCATTGGGTTATCGGGGATGCTGATGGCGGGGTAAGTGAAGTTAGAGGCTTAGGTGTTGTGGGGGCACAGCCCTTGTTACAACCTAATGAGCAGTTTGAATATACGAGTGGCACCATCCTTAATACCTCCGCAGGCAGCATGCATGGTACTTATCAAATGGTGGCTGTGGATGGCACACAATTTGAAGCGGCAATTGCGCCGTTTACACTTGCGGTACCTAGAGTGCTACATTAGCTGTTTTATTCAAGATATGAAAAAAATTCTTTTCCTCGCCTTGTACATTTTACTAACGGCGGCATGTACTAAACACCATACTAAGCCAAATGCCCAAAACTGTAATTGCTCCCCCTCTACACAAGCGCAAGCGGGCGGATTAGCACCCATACAATTACCCGAAAATACTAGAATCGTAATAGTTAGACCCAGTGAAACCAACACTAGCGTCGCCGTAAAAGGGGTCGAATATAGTTTTTTGAAACCAGCCAAATGGCATGAGGTAGAAGGCCTGTTGGAAGACAATCTGGCTGCGACATGGCCTGCCTGGTTACAAAGTTGCAGTACGCTGATTAAAAAATCGGCGTGGCAAGCAGCTTGTGCCGCGGCTAATACACTTGCAACACCAGATAATGTCGCTGTGAATACCTATTTAACGACTTATTTTGATGTTTATAGTGCAAACAGTGAAGAGGGCACTAATGCGGGTTTGGTGACGGGCTATTATCAACCAACACTAAAGGGTAGCCGCAAAAAATCGGCACAATATCCCTACCCCTTATACCGCCAACCTAATGATTTAGTGACGGTAGATTTAAGTGAGATTTACCCTGAACTTAAATTTAAGCGGGTACGCGGAAAATTACTGGGTAATAAACTGGTGCCTTACAGTACACGTGCGGAAATCGAGGCGAATCCGTCACCGCTAGCCGGTAACGAGATTGTCTGGATTAACGATATTATTGACGTATTTTTTCTGCATATTCAAGGCTCTGGCTTGGTGCAGTTAGA
>JBQTJZ010000185.1:0-6277 GCA_052386615.1 Methylophilaceae bacterium | reverse complement strand
TGGGTTACTAATTTTTAATTTTTGAATAATCCAATTTTCTTCACTTTCGAAGGCATTAAGTTCTAACCCGCCGAGTTTTTTATTGCCGATTTGAAAATTTTCTGCGGTGATATCCAAGGCAGGATATTTGCTGTCTAATCGCTTGATGTCTTTTTTGGGTAAGTTGGTCAAGGTTTCATGATTATTTGGTATGGTTAGATTTTTTAGTCGCGCAATAATTTTCCCACCATCCGCGCCATTAATTGCGCTCTGCCATTCTGCCTCACCATTGATCTCTTGGCTATCAATCGCCAATTTTAAGCCGCTATTATTAGGTTCTGCGCTGAGAGTAAGCGCATTCAATCTGCGACTAAAAATATCTAATTTTTGAATCGATAAGTAGGCTTTTTTGATACGTACGCCATTGTTAGGGGTATCTCTGATCGATTGACCCAGCAGGGCTAACCAGTTGTCCGCATTCACATAATCAAATTTTCCGCGTAGTGCTAAGCCAGATTCGCTAGGAATTTCTGCAGGAGTGTTGATGCCGATGCCACCACGGTCGAACACAAGCGCACCATTGTTATCACTGCGCACTATAAGTGCCGAAACTACGTTGCCGTAATTAATATTCAGGGTGTCTTCCATCGGGGTTGTCTGTTTTTTATGGATGGCCAAAGCCACCTCTTCCTGCGCTGTTTTACCCAATGGTGCCGGCAGTTGAATCGCTAGACCCAGCAAATTAGAACGTATGCTTAAATCGACCAATGGTTTTTTAATGCTGATTTCACCTGTCCAGTCAGTGCTGCCATAGAGTTGTTCGGTGATTACATTGGGTACCATTTTTTTAATGCCAGTATCACTAACCCGGCCACTGGCATTAATGTAAATAATCTTGCCAGCACCAGTCCGTAGGCTGAATTTTGCGGGATCGCCAAATAGTTCAGCATTCACATTTGGAGCACTTAGACTGCTTTCGGTAAAGGCAAGTACACCATTAATTTTGCTAATCTCGGGTAAGCCTACCGCAGTGTTAGCATAGATAGTACCGTTAGTAATCTTATAGCTACCTTTATATTTGGCCGCTTCTAAGTCTTCCATAGGAATTTTAAGCTCTAAATTGAGTTTGCCATTACCGGCAGTTTTTAGGCCGTCAGTAAAGCCTAAGGTAACTTCTTTCACTGGGCTATTATTAACAAATTGAACCCCGTCTGCCACACTGCCTTCGACTTCGCTGTTAATCATTAACATTGGCCAATCGGCATCGAGTTGCGGAATTTCAGTTTTACTTTTAATGATTTTGTTACCCGCAACAAATCCTTTATAGGCGTTAAGCTCCATGCGTTTACCTTCAAACAGAAGATCCAGCGTCAAACCGTCAATCACAGGCCAGCCCGTGCCGTATTCTAGCAAGACATCACTTACCTTGGCGGTGACTCTAAATAAGCCAAGTTTAGGGTCTAATTGATTGCGTTTGCTTACATAAGGGAAGTCGGCAAGATTGCCCTTAACTGTCAGCAGCACATCTTCAGCTTTACCTTCTAGAATTGAAGTGTCTAGCCAATGCAGCGTGGTCTCGCCAAGCATGATAGGATAATAAAACAAGGCATATTTAGCATTCCCTTTACTGAAATTGCCTGATAAATCCAAATGACCGCCTTTAATGCCGTTCATGTCATAGCTGGCGTTTATCGTGCCGGTGATATGGGGGCTGCTGATAAAGATGTCTTTGGCAATTATTTTTGGTTTGTTGTGATTGGTTTTCCATATTACTTTACCGTTAAGTTGGCTGGCAGGGATAGGCCAGCGCAAGATGTCTTCAAGATCTAGGGTGACATTACTAGAAGCCAGTTCCAGCTTGCCACCATCTTGGTCTGCACTTATATTTCCCTTTAGGTTTTCAAATCCAGGGATTTTCTCGTAAGCGTTGATGCCTAGTGCAGTAAACTCGCTTTTTAGCTGATAGCGACTGGGATTTTTTGGATCGCCAACCCATCTTAATGCAATATTTTTAAGGGTGCCTCGAGGAGTAATAGCGGCTAATTTATCGCTTAATTCTTGTGGAAGTGTTGTCGTTGTCTGTAGTTGTTCAATGGAAGCTAAGCTAAATTCATCTAAGTTGATAGCAATATCCAGCCACGGGCTATTGTGCTTGATGCTGTGCGAGATATGTCCGGAACCATGGTTAATATTGATACCAGCGCTGGCTTTAAGTTTAATGTTTTGGGCGCCGAACGTTGATGTAGTTGCAGTTTGGTTCCAACTAACATGACCAGAGAAGTGCTCTGCAACGAAAGGCGCCTCTGCATGTTTAAGTTTTGCAGAAAGATTGACTAGGGTGAAATCGGCTTTAGCTTCGTCGATTTGGCTATTAGCAAAATCTAACCAAATTTTGCCATTACCGGTACCGCTTTGCACTTCCATGGGGTAATCCCACCATGGGGCCCAAGCCGTCAAATCAGCATCACTGGCTTCTACAGTAAGCTTGCCGTGCCACGCTTTTATTTTGCTTACATTGCGCCCAAAAAAACTACCCTTTGCAATCAAAGGTTTCGCAGTGCCAACAGAAGGAACAGCGGTTAATTTAAATACATGATGACCTAATAATCTACGCCAGGCCGGGTTCTCAAGGGTTAGGTTAAGTTTATTAAAAGAGAGTGCAGGTGCTTGCCGCAATTCATCTTGCCAAATGAGGTTGGCATTTTTTATTTTTACCTTAGCTTGGCTAAGTAACCAATTAGCAAAATCAGGTTTACCTTCACCTGCTAAATTAATCCCAGCTATATAAATACTGCCATCTAATTTTCGTCGAATAATCAGCGAGGGCTGATGTACAGTAAGGTAGGATAATCGTGGCTGCATCAGCGGCAGGCTTAGCCAAGATAGGGTCGCCTCCACATTACTTAAATGTAGGGCGGAGCGATTTTCTGCATCAAACACATCAATATTTTGTAGGGTAAAGTGGGGGGATAAATCGTCCCATCCGGTGACGATATTGCCTATGGTGACTTTTTGCACCATTGTTTTTGTTGCATGCGCTGCAATGTCTGATTTGTACTCGCCGATATTGGGGAAAACAACAAAACGAACTAACGCTAAGATCAACAGGACAAGCGCAAGAATGGCAACGATGCTATAGACAACCCAGCGGGGAATTTTCTTAATGACGAACATAACCAATCTTGTAAGGTTTAACGCATTGAAATGAATTACTATTTTACTTTAAGTTTAGCCTAATGCATGTTAACAAATGTAAACATATCGTAATAAATAGCTTGCAAATCCATGACTTAGTAATAAATTTGAATAGATTGCTTTAGAATAACGCCTTTTGGCTATTTTGGCTGACATTTAGGTTATGTTTTGATTCAATTTAAAAACATTAGTATTGCACGGGGTATTAAAGTTCTGATTGAGTCTGCAAGTTTGCAATTGCATACTGGACATAAAGTTGGGTTAACGGGTGCAAATGGCACAGGTAAATCGAGCGTATTTGCCTTGTTGCGCGGCGAGTTGTCTGCTGAAAATGGCGATTTAGAGATGCCGCCAAGCTGGGTGATTGCGCATGTTTCGCAAGAAATGCTGGCATTGCAACAAGCCGCGATTGAATTTGTATTAGATGGTGATGAAGAGTTACGTCGTATTGAACACGCGCTGCTTGCAGCGGAAAGAATGCATCAAGGCGAGAGCATCGCAGAATTGCACAGTCGTTTGACCGATATTGAGGGATATGCGGCAAAGGCGCGTGCCGCGGAATTATTGAGTGGTCTTGGGTTTGCGCAGGTGGATTTGGAAAAACCGGTCGCTACTTTTTCTGGCGGCTGGCGTGTGCGGTTGAATTTAGCACGCGCCTTGATGTGTCGCTCAGATTTGCTGCTACTGGATGAACCGACTAACCATTTAGATTTAGACGCGGTGATTTGGCTGGAATGCTGGCTGCAGGCATATCGTGGCACGTTAATACTGATATCGCATGACCGGGATTTTCTAGATGCAATTGTGAATCACATTGCGCATATTGAACAACAGAAACTCACCTTATACCGAGGGGGGTACAGCGATTTTGAGCGACAACGCGCAGAAAAGCTTGCTTTGCAGCAATCCATGTTTGAGAAGCAGCAGCGCAAGGTTGCGCACTTACATAGCTATATTGATCGTTTTAAGGTGCAGGCTACCAAGGCGCGCCAAGCGCAAAGTCGCATTAAAGCATTAGAGCGTATGGAGCTGATGAGTGTAGCCCATATCGATTCCCAGTTCAGCTTCGCATTTCGACCACCACTCAATGCGCCTGAACCTTTATTGGCGCTGAGCGATGTGCAGATAGGTTATCACGATACCATCATTTTACGAGATATCGTGCTAACCATTCGCCCGGGAGAGCGGATTGGTCTGCTTGGCCGCAATGGGGCTGGCAAATCGACACTGATTAAGTTGCTGGCGGGCACGCTACCCGCTGCTGCGGGTAAGCGTGTGACGGGTAAAGACCTCAATATTGGCTATTTTGCCCAACACCAGCTTGAGCAATTACATGCAGGGGAGTCGCCATTACAGCATATGCAACGTTTGGAACCCACAGCGCGCGAGCAGGATTTACTTAATTATTTAGGTGGTTTCGATTTTCGTGGAGACATGGCAAGAAGCCCTTGCATAGATTTTTCTGGCGGCGAAAAGTCTCGTCTGGCATTGGCGTTACTCATCTGGACGCGACCGAATTTACTGCTGTTAGATGAACCGACCAATCATCTGGACCTTGAAATGCGCTATGCGCTAACACTTGCGCTTCAAGAATATGTGGGTGGCGTCATCGTGGTCTCGCATGATAGGGCTTTGCTACGTGCAACTTGTGACCGGTTTATTTTGGTGGCAGCAGGTAAAGTACAAAACTTTGATGGTGATTTAGAAGATTATGCAACTTGGCTTACACAGCAGCGCATCAAAGACAAGACTTCAGCGGCCTTGATCGCCATACCCAAAGTTAAGATGAATAGTTATGCACAAAACAAAGCGGATAGACAGTCGCGACTGGCAATGCGCCGCCCCTTAATTAAAGCAGCTGAGGCACTGGAAAATGATATTGCAGCTTGGCAATCGCAGAAAGTGCAATGCGACGTGCGCTTAAATGATTCAAAACTTTATGAACTAGCAGATAAAACTGAGCTACAACAATTACTTAAGCAGCAATCTGAGCTCACACTCAATATTGAGCAAGCGGAGATACGTTGGCTTGCCATTCATGAGGAATTAGAATCGATTCCAGAGATTTAATAGGTTCAATTTACTAAAACTAAGCAAAATAAGCGAACAAGGATATCAACATGCAGCTCAATTATTCACAACGTCTTAAGTTATTGCACGGCATCTGCCTGGCGGAGACTTACGCCGACGGCGCTAAACCTAGTACGGATTTAGCGGATTACAATACTTTGGATGCTACGCATTACTTAGCCAGTTTCATTACCTTTAGAGCGATTCAAGCAGCGCAGCGGCAGCCCGCGCAAGAGCGAAGTGAGAATTTTGAGATGTTGAGTGTTTATCAGGCTTTTGGGGTGCTCAGCTACGCTTTTTTAACTGCGCCACTTGCACAAGAAAATATCACACCAGACTTTGAGGCCGCACAGGTCACCATTGCTAAAACCTTGTTTGCAGGGATTAGCGATGAAGAATTGGCTGAGATTATCGAAACGGGCCTGAATAAGGTAAAGCTCATTGGAGATGCCGAGGCCGAACATTGGGGCGAGTTTCGTGAAAACTTAGATAAGCTCACCGTGAGCTTTGTGATTGCTGGGACGGATGATGAAAGCCCCCATAGCAAAGAGGAAATATTGCCTATATGTGGTCAGTTGCTAAGCCAGTTGTGCGAGGCTTTTGCAAGAGCTTAGTAACGGTAACTGGTGATTAAAAAAATCTGTTTTGATTGTTGGTGAGGATTGAATTGGCCTGAAAAAATTTCAGGTAAGCATTGCGTACGAACCCCAAAAGCGGTTTTAATATGAATCTGAGCTTGATAAAAAACCGTAACACCCAGTAACTAAGGTATTTTTCATATCACTTATGGCGTCATATATTAAGAAATTTTTTCTAGCTACTGTTGTAGTGTCTTTGGTCGCACTTGTCCAGGCGTGCTCCCCCATCAAAACCCTAAATGCATTGGTTTCTACCGATGGTTACCAACTGCATAACCATATTGCTTATGGCAATTTATCACGTCAAAAATTGGATATCTATCGACCCAAGAAACTTACTGATAAGCCACCAGTGTTAATTTTTTACTATGGAGGTAGTTGGGATTCTGGCGAAC
>JBQTJZ010000184.1:0-1554 GCA_052386615.1 Methylophilaceae bacterium | reverse complement strand
GTAATTTTTCTAAAATAGCCTGTTCTGAATAACTTATTTCAATTTCGGTAAGGGAGGCGCTAGGCACTAAATCTTCAGGCATTATCAAACTTGTGCCAACTAAATATAAAAATCGTTAGGGTTAAGGCCGTAGCTATCTGGCGCTAAGCTTTTTACAATACGATACGCTTCGCCAGATGGTGCAGTGGGATTATGCAATAAGTTAACTATAATTGGCGATTCATAGCGCACCTTGTCTGGATCAAGAAATAGCATTAATCGAGGCAACAGTCTTCTTACCTGATTTTGCTGAATGACCACAGCTACTTCACCAGTATTAAGCTCAACCAAAGAGCTGACAGGGTACATGCCCATAAACTGGGTAAGCTGATCTACGAGCTGATCACTAAATTGTTTGCCCCTTAAGCGCTGAATTTCATCCAAAGCTTGCTGATGGTATGCCCCTTTTGCATAGGTTTTATGGGTGGTGATAGCGCAATAGGTGTCAATCAGGCCCGCGGCTTGCGCTGGAACGCTGATTTGATCTTCACTCAACTGATTCGGATAGCCGCTGCCATCTACGCGCTCATGATGTTGCGCAACTAAAGTCAAAATCTCCGTAGCAATATCTGGCGTATTCTTTAAGACTTTTAGGCTTTCATTGACGTGTATTTTTGCATATTCGTATTCTTCTCGGGTCAGTTTTTCTGCTTTCAACATGACATCAGCGGAGAGTTTTACTTTGCCAATGTCTTGTAACAAGCCTGCCAGACCGAGTTCTTTAATTTGTTTTTTTGACAGCGCTAAGAAGTTAGCAAAAGCCATCAGCGTAATCGATACATTAAGCGCATGGTTGTAAGCATAATCATCTGTTTGTTTCAATTTTGCCAGCCATAGTAAAGCATCGGGAGCACGGCCGATACTCTCCACCATGCTGTCTAAAACTTCACTTACGGCGGTTAAATCTACCTGATGCTCTTGGGCGATAGCATCGAAAATATCTCGCGTAGCAATTTGCGATTGCTCGTACACAGGGTATATGGCTGCAATTTCATTTTCTACAGGAGGATCCTGTTCATAGAGGCTAACTCTGTCACCTTCGGTATCAATATTCGCATGCACTTTTTCTTGGTTAGGCACGCTTTGCACAGAGGTTTTTAATTTTTTACGGCCAAATAAACCACTGACAAAGCCGCCAATATCGCCAAGTAGCTGTTTAGCAACGGGAGGCGATGTGTTTATTGATTTGGCTTGGTTCGGATGTGTAGTCTGGGCAGTGGCATCTGCAACATGGTGCACATTAAACAACACGCTTTCTTGGCTACTAGGGGCTGCATTTTCCAGGCGTTGGTGACTTTTTAAATCACGCATGATATCCAAAAACGAGATTTTTTCACCTCGGTTTGCTTTCTCAATGGCAGGAATCGGTTTGCGAGAGGTTAAGCCGCTAGGGGCTTTTATTCGAATAACAGCACTATCACGCTTAATCGCCACATCCTGCCTGCTGGGGGCGGTGAATGCGGCACCTATTGATTTGGTTCTATCAATATAGACAAATTTACAAAGCGACAGCAT
>JBQTJZ010000183.1:0-7982 GCA_052386615.1 Methylophilaceae bacterium | reverse complement strand
GGGTTCAATAGCCATTCATCAATGTCTAAAAGCTTTGAAAATTCAGTAACAACACGATTATAAGCATTAAAATGCTTCGATTTTCGGCGAACGTGCCAGCCTGCATGCAGGGGCGGAATTAAATCTTGTTCCAAATTTTGCAAGATTTCTGGAACACCGCCCGATAAATCGTTATTGAGTAAAATAGCACAGCTATCAAAATCACCTAATTCAGTGTTTTTTAGTTGTAAGCGATTACCCTCGCGCACTACCGGCTCCAGTAATAGTTGCTGTCCATCATGCGCCTCTAGCAGGGTGGGTACTGTAATTTCAGGAGAAATACTGCCTACACGCACATCCAACCCTGCGGCTTTTAGAATATGAGTCAATTCAACCACATTGCGCAAATAATAAGTATTGCGGGTATGGTTTTCGGGAATAATGAGTAGCCGATGAGCTTCGGGGCAAATTTTTTCAACTGCAACCATGGCCGCCTGCACGCTTAAACTTAAAAAGTCAGGATTAAGGTTATTAAACCCGCCGGGGAATAAATTGGTATCGACAGGCGCAAGTTTAAAGCCGCTATTGCGCAAATCGACAGAAGCATAAAATGGCGAAGCCACTTCTAGCCACTGGCTGCGAAACCAATGCTCGATTTTTGGCATGGCCTCTAGCATGCGTTTTTCTAGTGCTAAAAGCGGGCCATTGAGTGCAGTTGTTAAATGTGGAACCATCATTTTCCTAAAAAATTTTCTGCGCTTGCGCATCAGCATGATAACTACTTCTTACCATGGGGCCACTTGCTGCATTATTAAAGCCCATCGCATCTGCTTTTTGTTTTAGCCTATCAAAAGTAGCAGGTTCCACATAGCGCATTACGGGTAAATGGTGTGCACTTGGCTGTAAATATTGCCCTAAGGTCAGCATGCTTACATTATGGTCGCGCAGATCTTGCATTACTTGCAGAATTTCCTCATCGGTTTCACCTAAGCCTAACATCAGACCAGATTTGGTAGGGATATGCGGATACATCTGGTTAAACATTTTGAGCAAATTGAGGGAGTTTTGATAATCTGATCCTGGTCGCGCTTGTTTATAAAGACGTGGCACGGTTTCTAAATTATGGTTCATAACATCGGGGGGTGCATTCTTTAGAATGAGCAGCGCAACATCCAAGCGCCCACGGAAATCAGGTACCAGAATCTCAATTTTAATATGGGGGGATGCTACGCGTACCGCTTGGATGCAGTCGACAAAATGTTGGGCTCCCCCGTCTTTTAGGTCATCTCGATCTACACTGGTGATGACCACATAATTTAAGCGCATTTTTGCAATCGTTTTGGCTAGATTTTGCGGTTCGTTTACATCGGCTACTAGCGGCTTACCATGCGCGACATCACAAAAGGGACAGCGCCGTGTACAGATATCACCTAAAATCATAAAAGTGGCGGTGCCGCCACTAAAGCATTCGCCGATATTGGGACAGCTGGCTTCTTCACACACGGTGTGGAGATTGTTTTCGCGCAGAATGTGTTTAATCTCTTGAAAGCGTGCAGAATCAGGCACTTTCATGCGTATCCATTCTGGCTTGCGCAACAACGGTTGTGCAATAATTTTAATAGGAATACGCGCGGTTTTTGCAGCGTCAATTTCTTTTATGCCAGCGATTTTTTCGGTAGCTAAAATTTTAGTATCTATCATGGGTTAAGTTTATTTTTTAACAGCTCAAGTAAAGCCTCACCCAATTGTTGTGGTGTTTGCGTAATGCCTAAATCGTAGGTTTGTGTCATTTCTAGCCCTACATAGCCACAAGGGTCGATGGCCTTGAACGGGGATAAGTCCATGTTGACATTCAAACTCAGGCCATGATAACAGACATTTTTTTTGAGTCGCAAGCCGATGGAAGCAATTTTTTTCGTATTGACATAAACACCAGGCGCATCTGCCATAGCGGTGGCATGAACATTAAATGGAGCGAGTAGCGCTATGATACTATTTTCTATCATAGTCACTAGTTGACGCACTTTGAGCTTACGACGATTCAAATCAATGAGCAGATAAATAACGAGTTGCCCCGGACCATGATAAGTAATTTTCCCGCCTCTATCCGCATACACTATTGGAATGTGATGTACAGTAGGTAAGCGTACATCACGGCGGTTTAAGCCAAGCGTGTAGATACTATCATGTTCGGTTAGCCATAATTCGTCCAGCGTTGTTTGGTCACGACTATTGGTAAATGCTTGCATAGCAGCCAATGTTTTCGCATAGTCGGTACGACCTAAATTTCTTAATGCAAGAGCATGGGTTTTTGGCTGCGTCATGATTGAAACGTGCTGTGTTGGTGCTGAATGTTTAAGGGCAGCATTAGTAATGCTAGAGGGTAACCTTAACCATGGGATGACTGGTGAGTGCGCGGTATATATCATCTAGCTGGGGTTTGGATTCAACATGCACAGTACAGGTCAGGCTTAGGTATTTGCCACTGGAACTCGCACGCATTTCTACGTGATTTGCATTAAATTCCGCAGCTAATCGCTGAATTGTTTTGATGATTTCGTTAGCAAAATCAGGATGCGTTTCCCCCATTACTTTAATCGGGAAATCACAAGGAAACTCAATCAGTGTTTCTTGTGCGCCATCCTTAGCAAGAGTTGACATGAAGGCTTTATCGCAAGAGCAATTTGGTGCTATCGATGATTCTGCCAAAAAAACCTGCTTGTTCAACCGTTTTAGCGGCTACCAGTGCCTGCTGGTTAATCACTTTTCCATCCAAAGTAAACGTGATTCTACCGATTTCCTGACCCTCTTTAACGGGGGCAATTAGTGGTTGCTTGCTAGACAGGCTCGCTTTAACGCGGGCGTAATCTCCTTTGGGAAGGGATAGATAATAGTCTTTGGCCAATGCAGTCGCTACTGTTTTATTCTGCCCTTTGTAAACACGTAATGCATGAATGGGCTGTCCTTGTGGATAGACCAGCGTGGATTCATAAAACTGAAAACCATAATTGAGTAATTTTTGACTTTCAGATGCACGCATGGCTTCTGATACAGCGCCAAGCAAGATAGAAATGAGCCGTGTTTCTCCACGCTTGGCTGATGAGACTAAACAGTAACCTGCAGCTTCAGTATGTCCTGTTTTCATGCCGTCAACATTGGCATCCAGCCATAATAGACGGTTACGATTGGGCTGAGTAATTTTGTTGTAAGTGTATTCTTTGACAGAATACAGCCTGCGATATTCAAGTGGAAAATCGCGAATCAGCGCACTTGCCAATAGTGCTAGGTCATTTGCGGTGGTGTAATGCTGGGTCTCTGGTAGGCCGGTTGCATTCATAAAATGCGAGTTTTTCATTCCCAGTTTAGCCGCTTGTTTATTCATCATGGCAGCAAATTGTTCTTCAGCGCCAGCAATCGCTTCCGCTAGACTAATCGACGCATCATTGCCTGACTGAATAATCATGCCATGCAAAAGTTCGTCCACAGTCACTGGTTTATTGGGTTCAATAAACATTTTTGAACCTTCAGCTTTCCAAGCTTTTTCACTCACTGGAAGCACTTGGTCTAACTTTAGATGTCCTTGTTGAATCGCGTCAAAGACAATGTAGGCGGTCATGATTTTGGTGAGTGAAGCCGGCTCTATGCGCTCATCTTTTTTATAGGAGGCGATATCGGTACCACTGTTCATGTCTTTTAATAGATAGGCTTTTACCGCAAGCGCAGGGGGCGGTGCCACTTGTGCAGACCATGTGGAAAGTGGAAGTAAGGCTAAAAAAAGCAATAGTAGTGTGTAAAGGCGCATAAGATGTCAATTATTGATGAGTGATAAAGGCGGCGATATTTAAAATTTTACGAATGTTGCTGGCGACCAAATCGGCTTCTTGTCTATTAGGGTAAGGTCCCAGCTTCAAACGATGCAAACCGTTATTATACACGCGGTTAATTCTAGCATTTTGTTCAATGGCTAATCCCTGAATTTTTTTCATTAAGGATTCAGCGTTTATTTCACTTTTGAAAGCACCTGCCTGAATAAAATATTGCGTAATGGCCGAGTCCGTAGCACTGATTTCATTGGGTACATGGGGTGCTGGATAGTTTGTTGTTGAGATATTGGTTTCAATAGGGGCTTGAACGGGGTTCACCTTTTGTTCGCTAAGGGGGAGGTCAACCGCGGAAGAGGTCACCTGGGGTTCAACAGGCGGGCTGCTCGCTATTACTTGGTTATCGGAACTGGCTTGGCTAGGATGAATGGTTTCTACTTCAACTAAACCACTCCCCTGTTTGATTAATTGTAATTTGTGCGCGGCTGCATAGGATAAATCGATAATTCTTGAGTGTTTGAATGGGCCTCTATCATTGATACGCACAACCACAGAGCGACCATTGGCAGGGTTGGTGACTTTAACATAGCTTGGTAAGGGTAATACCGTATGTGCGGCAGACATACTATACATATCGTAAATCTCTCCGCTAGAGGTTTTTCTGCCATGAAAGCGTTTACCATACCACGAAGCGATACCGCGTTCTGTATAGTTTTGCGCACTTTTTAAGGGAACATAGGTTTTACCTAAGGCTTTATAGGGCTTATTTGAGCGGCCTAGTGGGGGCTCAAATTTAGGAATAGCGTCAGGTATCGCATCTAGATTGCTAGGTGGATTTGCATCGGGACCATCATCTAAATAATAGCCACCGGGTTTTGTCGCGCTTTCGGTAACGCTGCTTGGTCCTGCTTGAGGCACTTGGGTATCAGCTGATGGTTTACTCGGCAGTGCAACAGGAGCGCTTGCAGTGGGTGAAGAGGCAGGTTTGCTGGTTGTTGCGGGGGGAGCAGGATGACCTGCGGGTTTAACCACTTTATTGCCACCACAGGCGCTTAATACAAGGCAGCAGATTAAAACCAAAAAATGTGACTGATGCATATTTATTTATCCTGAGGCAACCAGCTTTTTATGTGTCTGGATGCTCATTAAAATGCCGAACCCAAGCAACAGCGTCACCATTGAAGTGCCGCCATAGCTGATTAGGGGCAAAGGCACGCCAACCACTGGCAGTATGCCACTCACCATGCCGATATTTACAAAAATATAAGTAAAGAAAGTGAGCGTAATACTGCCCGCTAAAAGTCGAGTGAAAGTGCTTTTAGCCTGTGAGGCTATAACAAAGCCGCGAATAATAATGAGGCTAAACAAAGTTAACAGCATGAGATTCCCCATCATGCCAAATTCTTCGCTATACACAGCAAAAATAAAGTCAGTGGTGCGCTCAGGTAGAAAATCCAGCTGCGACTGGGTACCATTTAGCCAGCCTTTACCGGTAATTCCACCAGAGCCTTGTGCAATCGTCGCTTGTATAATATGGTAACCTGCACCAAGCGGATCTTGGCTAGGGTCAAGCAGTATTTGAATGCGCCGTCGCTGATAATCATGCAACATAGACCAAAAAATGGGGCTAAGTGCGCCAATAACCACGATGCCACCCAGTAAAAAACGCCAACTCAGACCCGCCAAAAAAAGTACAAAAAATCCAGAAGAGGTGATTAATAAAGACGTGCCCAAATCAGGCTGCTTCATAATTAGAATGACAGGAAATATTAAAATGACAGCGGCGATGGCAAAATCTGTAGTACGTAGGCTGGATTCTCGCTTGGAGAAAAACCAGGCAAGCATCATCGGGATGGCAATCCGCATCAGCTCAGAGGGCTGAATTTTAACAATACCAAGATCTAGCCAGCGTCTCGCGCCATGACTAATGTCACCGAAGAACGCCACACCAATCAGCAGAAGCGTACCCAGCAGGTATAAAGGCAAGGCTAAGCGCTCCAAATGATGAGGCTGAATATTGGCGGCTAGCCACATTAAAGTAGTGGCAACAGCGATATTAATTAGCTGCGCATTTACGCGCGCAAAATTTTGCCCTGAAGCGCTATACAATACCAGCAGACCAACCAGTAAGGCAAAGAGCAAACAGCCCATTAAAAATGAATCGATATGTTTGAATAAGCCTTGAAAAAATTGACTAATCATGGACTTCTTCTTCGGGAGCATTGACTTCGGCTGGAATGGTTGTAGCATTTTCTGGCGTAGGCTCAACAGACGGTAATTTTCCAAGCAGATAATAATCCATTACCTTACGGGCAATCGGGCCGGCGGCCGACCCACCATGCCCACCGTTCTCTACAATCACAGCCAGTGCGATTTTGGGCTCCTCTGCGGGGGCATAAGCAATAAATAAAGCATGATCACGGTGACGTTCATTAATATTTTTTTCATCGTATTTTTCGTTTTGTTTAATACCAATCACTTGTGCTGTCCCCGTTTTTGCCGCAACACTATAACCTGCATTTGCACCAACGCTAGCTGCTGTGCCACCTGGCAGCGTGACGTCAATCATACCAAGTTTAACCAGCTCCAGATTTTTTTCATTCAAAGAGAGCTTGTCCTTGATCACATTCTCCAGTGGGTTCAGGGCGCCCGTTTTAGCATTACTAATACTACTCACTAGACGAGGGCGCATGGCAATACCCTTGTTGGCTAATACAGAGGTAGCTTGAGCGAGTTGCATAGGCGTAGTCAGCGTGTAACCTTGGCCGATTCCCACAATCACAGTTTCGCCCATATACCAAGGTTGCTTGAACCGTCGCTTTTTCCAATCTGGCGTTGGCAGTAAACCAGCATTCTCTCCACTGATATCGATACCACTTTTTTCACCAAAGCCAAAGTGGCGTACAAAGTCCACTATCTTTTCTATTCCCATTTCCATAGCAAGACCATAAAAAAAAGTGTCGCAGGAAATGGTAATTGCACGGCGCATGTCTACACTACCATGCCCACCGGGTTTCCAATCGCGGTAACGGTGACGGCTATTAGGAAGCGTAAAGTAGCCCGGATCACTAATGCTAAATGGTGGATGGCGCTTACCCGCTTCTAGCCCAGCCAGAGCGACAAATGGCTTAAAAGTTGAACCAGGAGGATAAACGCCACGAAGCGGACGGTTGATGAGTGGTTTATCTAATGAATCATTAAGCAATCGCCAATTTCCAACATCAATCCCATTGACAAAAAGGTTCGGGTCAAATGTGGGCATGCTTACTAAGGCCAATACTTCACCGGTGTTTGGCTGAATCGCTACCAATGCACCACGGCGTTCACCAAATGCGTTTTCAGCAATTTCTTGTAATTTAATATCGGCAGACAGCATCAGGTTGTTGCCTGAAATCGGGGCGATGCTAGAAAGTATACGTACCGCTTTACCATCAGCATCAATTTCTACCTGTTGAAATCCTGTAGTACCGTGCAATTCTTTTTCGTAGGATTGCTCAATGCCACTTTTGCCGATGTGGTCAGATCCTTTGTAATTAGATAGTTCATCGGTTTCTGCCAAACTCTTCAAATCTTTATCGTTGATACGGCCAATGTAGCCTATCATGTGCGCGCCGAGCTTACCTTGCGGGTAATGGCGGAACAATCGCGATTTAAGCTCTACGCCAGGGAATCGAAATCGATTCACAGCAAATTTTGCTGCTTCAATTTCATTAAGGTGCGTACGCAAGGGAATCGTTTCAAAGCTATGGCTTTGCGCTTTCAGTTTATTAAACCGCTTTAAATCAAAGCTGGAAACTTCTACTAGTTTTGCAATCTCTTCGATAGTGGCGGCTAAATTTTCAACTTTAGCGGGTGTAATTTCCAAGGTATACACAAAAAAATTGTGCGCAAGCACTACACCATTTCTATCGGTAATCAAACCACGATTAGGCGCAATAGGGGCAATCGAAATACGATTGCTCTCTGCCAAAGTTTGGTAATAATCGTAGCGATTGATTTGCAGATAATAAAAACGTAGGGTAAGTATGCTAAATGCAATCAACACTAAAAAACCAAGTACGGCTAAGCGTAATTTGAAATCATGCAGTTCGTGCTGATAGTTTTTTAATTCGGTGTTTGAGCGCATGCTGAGGACACTATATTATTTTGTTTTGGGGCGATTAAACGATCCAAAAATTAGAA
>JBQTJZ010000182.1:0-14401 GCA_052386615.1 Methylophilaceae bacterium | reverse complement strand
GTTCGCAGGCTACTTCTAGGCACAGATGCGGCCTAACATGTCGTTCAACCGGAGCGCCAACAGCATGGCGCTCGGTTAACTCTACGTTAGCCGTCACAGGGAGCCGCCGTTGCACTACCAAGCCTTTGCAGATGCTGTCCTTGTCTTGCACTTCGGAGTCGTCTTGTTTGTGGTGCTGGGCCTGCCGGTCATCGTCATTGGAAACAAGGTTGGATGGTTATGGCCAAACAGGTTGTGGTGGCGCCTGGCGCACTTGGTCGCCATCGGCGTTATTGCCCTTCAGGCTTGGTTGGGCCAATACTGCCCACTCACCATTCTGGAATCCTGGTTCCGCGAGAAAGCGGGTCAATCTGCCTATGCGAATAGCTTTATTGAATACTGGGTTCAGCGCCTGCTGTTCTACGAGGCGCCGCTGTGGGTCTTCGCCATCATCTACACAGTTTTCGCTCTTGTTGTCGCTTGGGCATGGTTTCGCTACCCGCCTCAGGTGCGCAAGCCGAAAAGCAGCGACACCTAAGCCATCCATCAAGCGGGACGAGCTAAAGCGCGCCCTTTGCTGGATTGGCCATCTAATCTGGTTTCTGGTAGGGCTTTTTGTTGTAGTTAAGCTTCGTTACACGGCATTCCAAAAACAGGTAAACTAAAGCTTATGACCAAACTGAAACTGATGCTGGGCCAATGGCTGGCAAATCTTACCCGAAAACTAAAAAATAACTTTTATCTGTATCTCGCCACGGTATTCACCTTGTTGTTGTTGTTAGATGCAGGCGTGTTTCATGTGGGTGAAAACATGCGCGAGCGTGCGTTTGATTTTATGGTAAAGCATCGCGTTTTTCAGCCAAAAGCCGACCCAGCGATTGTTATCGTCGATATTAACGAGGCAAGCTTAGCGGCATTTGCCAAAGAGTATGGCCGTTGGCCTTGGCCACGGCAAGTGTTAGGTGAATTCGTGGAAAACCTGCAAACACAAAACCCTAAGGCGATTGTGTTCGATATTTTGTTTTCAGATGCTGATATTTACAACCCTGATAGTGATGCCTATTTTAACGAAGTGGTTGCCGGTAGCGAGAACACTTTTTTCCCAATTTTGCGTTTAGATGCCTCGCAAGATAGCTTGAGCCAGCTTAAATATGCACAAGTCCCCGGGCTAATTGCCAATACCGATGCCGACAAAAACGCCACCATTGCGGCCATTCTGCCTCACTTTGAAGGTGCGCTTAAAGCGAACCATTTGGGGACGCACAACGTATATCCGGATAACGATGGTATTGTGCGCGAATATCGCATGTTTCATGACGATGCAGGCTGGCGGCTACCTGCGCTGCCTGCGGTTGTAGCCAAGTTTGCTGGCGCTAACACCCATCAATTACCACAGGATATGTTGATTAACTGGCGCGGCAAGCCTTTTACCTATACCTATGCCAGTTTTAGTGATGTTTTCACCGATTTAGCCAGCAAACATAAGCAACGTTCTCAAAATGAATTCACTGACAAAATTGTGATTATTGGCTCAACCGCACCGGGTTTGTTCGATATCAAACCAACAGCAATGGATAAGCAGTTTCCCGGAGTAGAAATTTTAGCGACCGCAATTGATAACGCCAAACATGGCGACTATCTCAAAGTGTGGCGCGGCAAAATCCCTTACCTTCTGCTTAGTTTGCTACTGATTTGGGGGACAACACTGGCGTTTTATTTCAATGTAGACCGCGATCGATTCAATTCCATTTTCACCCGCAGCCAGCTTGGCTTACTCGCGCTGTCTTATATTGCTATTAATGTCAGCAATACTTATTTGGACTTAACCGCGCCTATTTTATGGGCGGTAGCCTTATTTGGTATTGCCAAAATCTATGCTCTGGCGAATGATCGCGCCTTGCAAAGATGGTTAGCCTTTGGCGTTAAAGCAGATGCCGCTACTACTTCGGTGCTGATTATGCCCATTTTGATTGAGAGCCAGGAACCGCTAGGTGATGGCTTGTTAAGGAAACTTAAACGCAGCATTGAGCTGATTAGCAGAACACCCAATAGTATTGAATTTATACATGGGACGCAAAGCGGTATTTGGGGCCTATTTGGCGATATGATTGTTATGAGCTGGCTTTATGCCGATGACAAACCTGAATATGCAGCCGCCGCCAAGCAGGATGCGGAATATATTATTTCGCAATGCTCAACTTTGATTGAAAATCTAGGTCTACCAAAAGAGACCGAGTTGCGTTATACCTTGCACGACGGCAGATTAATTGGCAATCTGGGTCCTGACGCAACCCTAGCTTCACAATGGCGCACTGTGTTTGCGCAGGCCGTTATTAAATTAGAACATGAAGATACATTAGCACCAAAAAGGTAAAGGATTAAGCATGAAAAAATTACTATTACTGGCCAGCTTGTGTGCCCCGCTACTTGCGCTGGCGGGTGAAGCAGGCACCGCCTTAAAAGCAGACAGTGTGCGTGCTGAGCCATTTGCAGACGCTAAAACAACGGGGAGTTTAAATAAAGGGGATAGCGTAGATATATTGGCTAAAAAAGGTGCTTGGTTGCAGATAAAAAGCAAAAAAAATACCGGCTGGGTACGGTTACTCTCGGTTAAGCGCGGCGGCGCTTCTGGCGGCAACTCGGCAGCAGGTGTTTTTGATGTGGCAAGCGGTCGCGCAGGCACTGGCAAAGTGGTTTCTACCACTGGTATTCGTGGCTTAAGTGCCGAAGAACTTAAAGCTGCCAAATTTAGTGAAGATGAAATGAAAAAAATGGAAAGTTATAGTCAGAGTGCGAGCGGTGGTGAGCAGTTCGCTAAGGTAGGCGGTTTGAGCAAAGCCAACTTGGCTTACTTTAAGGGGGTTAAATAATGCAAAAAGCGCCCATAAATACGCTAGTAATGGCTTTATTTATTTCTACAAGTGTTATCGCCACACCAAGCTTGGCTTTAGATTTTGGCAAGGCATTGGAAGACGCGGCAAAACAAAAGATTGATGAATCGCTAGGACAAGATAAGCATACGAATGAAACAGCGCCAGCCTCACCCCAAGAATCTGCACCAACAGCTAAACCTGTAGAAACTACAGCAATCAGTGTCAATACTACTGAAGCTACAATGCCTGAAAAACCCGCCATCAACTGGAAAAAACCAAGCAAAGAGGAAGAAATTGCACTGGGTCGCGAAATTACCGGTAGCATATTAGGGGCTGCGCCACTGGTAAAAGATGAAGCTTTGCAAAAATATGTGAATCAAGTGGGTCGCTGGGTAGCCAGCCAATCGGAACGGGCAGATTTACCCTGGAAATTCGGCGTGATTGAAAGTGCAGATTTAAATGCTTTTGCGGCGCCCGGAGGCTACGTTTTAATCACAAAAGGGCTTTATCAAAAATTACAAAACGAAGCGCAGTTAGCCGGTGTGTTAGGGCACGAAATTGCGCATATCGTCAAAAAACATCACCTCAAAGTGCTGCAAAAACAGCAATTATTAAATATCGGCGCTGGATTAATTACCGACAAATTTGGCAAAAATGATCAATTAGCAAAACAAGCCATTGGGCATGGTGCAGAGATTAGTGCACGTAGTTTAGACAAAGATGCAGAATTTGAAGCTGACCGCATGGGCGTGGTATTGGCCACGCGCGCGGGTTACGATACCTTTGGTTTGCCGGAAGTATTGCAAACCGTGGGGCAAACCAATAAAACGGACAACAGTGTCGCCTTACTTTATAAAACTCATCCTCATCCTGATGAGCGCTTAGCCAAGCTGGGAGAGAGTGCAGGCAGTAAACTGGATAACGTTAAAGCTGGAAAAACCCTAGAAAATCGTTTCTACAAACTAAAATAACTAGATAAGTTGTCCGTTCACTAGATTAACGCTTGATCTCTTAGTTCACTCTTGATGTACGCGTAATAAATGGGCGCGGCAACCACGCCAGCGATACCAAAGGCGGCTTCCATCAAAAACATGGCGACGAGCAGTTCCCAAGCATGCGCGCGTATCTGCCCCCCAATAATGCGAGCATTTAGAAAATATTCTAACTTGTGAATCACCACAAGAAATAGCAGCGACCCGAGTGCCGCACCCAGCGAGTGGCTCATACTCACCACGACAATAACCGTATTCGAGATTAAATTCCCCACCACCGGCAATAAGCCCACGATAAAGGTGATAGCAATCATGGTTTTGGTAAAAGGGAGATCGACCCCCATTAAAGGCAACACTACGGCCAAATAAATACCGGTAAATGTGGCGTTAATCGCTGAGATACGCACCTGCGCAAACACAATGTTCTTAAACGCATGCCCAAAAAACGCGATACGTTTTACCATGGCGCAGGCAAATGGTTTGTAATCTTCTGCCGCCACTACCTCACGTAATGCCAGCATGCCGCCGATAATCATTGCAATCAATATATGTGCTGCGTGACGCCCCGCTTCCTTGCCCACAAACTGTAAATCAGTAGAATGTTCGCGCAACCACTGCGTAACCGCTTGTTGTAGCGTCACCGCATCCTCCGGTAAGCGCTTATCTATCCATGTAGGTAAAATTTTGCGTGAATCTTCAATAATCTGTGCCATTTGCGCAACTAAGTGAGTCAAACTACCAGAATCTGATCGGAAAAAAGCAGCTAACCCCATGCCAATAAGCGTTAAAATACCGACGACAACCGTGGCCAGCAAGCCAACGGCGACGATCTTAGCAATTTTTCCGGGTAGTTTACGAGCAATGTAGGGCGAAATAAGATGCACCAGCTCAAACACTAACAGCCCAGCAAGCAAACCTGGCAGCAGATGGAACTGCAACACAAACAACATGGTAAATCCCATGAGTATCCATGCAGCAATATTAAATTTTGTGTGATGACTAGTTGGCATGATATGCGCTAAATCTACTGATTAATGCCTGCCTCTCAATGGCAGGCAGGCTAATTTTCACATGCACCGCCTCTTCAAAAAAATTTTCGATAACTTTACCTTTGAGCTGTGCAACCACCTTGCTCAGTTCCTCTAGGCGATTATAAGCTATTGTCAGTTGACACTCCTGCATTTCAACATACACGGCTATTTCTGCAGCTTCAAGCGCTATTCTTGCCGTACCACCGTAAGCGCGCGCCAGCCCACCTTTACCCAAATTAACCCCACCATAATAGCGTATCACAGCAACGCAGACATTCATCAAGTTGCGCCCTTCCAGCATTTGCGAAATGGGTTTTCCTGCTGTTCCAGAAGGTTCGCCAGCATCTGAGTACCGCGAGAGTATAGTTTGCGGCATTGTAAGGCGGAAGGCATACGCCAAGTGACTGGCGGTTGAATGCTGTCGGCTAATTGCACTTAAAAAAGTGGCTACTTCTTGTTCAGATCGACCCGCTACTGCCCAAGCTAAAAATTTAGATTTATTAATGGTCTGCTCAGCAAACCCTGCCTTCTCTATTTTGAGCAAATTCGTCAGCCTTCCTAACTTAATCCTGTAATGCTACCAGCATTATTGACATCGATGCGTTCACTGGCCGGGTTTTTAGGTAACCCAGGCATAGTCATCATCTCGCCACAAATCGCCACAACAAAACCAGCTCCGCGCGATAAGCGCAGTTCACGTACCTGCAAAACATGGTTGGTAGGTGCATTACGTAAGGCTGGGTCGCTAGAAAATGAATACTGCGTTTTCGCAATACATACTGGGAAAGCACTATACCGCTGGCTAAGTTGCTTCAATTGCCCTGCCGCTTTTTCACTAAACGCTATATCACTTGCACCATACATTTTTGTCGCAATCGTTTTAATTTTTGCAGATAGGCTTTCATCATCTTGATACAGCCACCTGAATTGAGATTTTTTGTTGTTAATCCGCTTAACCACTTCATGCGCTAAGTCTGTCGCACCACTACCGCCATGCGCCCAATGTCGGCAAACAATCGCTTGACTACCCAATTGCAGAACCGCTAGTTTTAAGGTATCTATTTCAAGCGGCGTGTCATGGGTAAAGTGGTTGATTGCCACCACTACCTGTAATCCAAATAGTTCATGTAAGTTATTAATATGTCTTTTTAGATTATTGATTCCAATATTTAATTTATCAATATTTTCTATGTTCAAGTCTTTTAAATCGGCGCCACCATGATATTTAAGCGCACGCACGGTTGCAACAATCACCACAATTTCTGGCTGCAAATTTGCCTTGCGACACTTGATATCCAAAAACTTTTCTGCGCCTAAATCCGCACCAAACCCCGCTTCGGTCACCACGTAATCTGCCAGTTTTAAGGCTGTTTTACTGGCTACCACAGAGTTGCAACCATGCGCAATATTGGCAAAAGGGCCGCCATGAATAATCGCTGGTGTATGCTCAAGCGTTTGAACTAAATTGGGTTGAAAAGCATCTTTTAGCAATGCAGTCATTGCTCCTTGCGCCTCTAAATCGCTTGCCATTATCGGCTCACCTGCTCTATTGCAGGCAATTTGGATATTACCTAGTCGCGTTTTTAAATCTATTAAATCTTCTGCTAGGCAAAAAATTGCCATCACCTCGCTTGCCACGGTAATGTCAAACCCTGTTTCTGTGGAATGCTTTTGCTGGGGCAAACTGGCGTGGCGTAAAGCACGATCATTCATATCCATACAGCGGCGCCAAGTAATGCTTTTAACATCAATCTCCAGCGCATTGCCTTGGTGAATATGATTATCAATCAGTGCTGCTAAAAGATTATTAGCTGCGGTAATCGCATGAAAGTCACCGGTAAAATGTAAGTTGATATTTTCCATAGGCACTACCTGCGCATAACCGCCGCCGGTTGCGCCGCCCTTAATGCCAAATACTGGACCAAGTGAGGGTTCGCGTATGCAGACAACTGCCTTTTTACCAATGCGATTAAGCGCGTCAGCTAAGCCAATCGTTGTCGTTGTTTTACCTTCCCCTGCCGGGGTGGGGCTCATTGCGGTAACCAATATCAGCTTACCATTAGCGTTACTTCGAATTTTGTTCAAGCAAGTAGCGCTGAGTTTGGCCATATGATAGCCGTAGGGAATTAAATCATCCGCAGCAATATTGAGCTTTTGAGCAATCTCTGAAATTGGCTTGAGCGTTGTAGCTTGGGCAATTTCAATATCGCTTAGCATCACTGAATACTAGCGTTTGCCGAGAATCGAACCTAGAACACCGCGAATGATACTGCGGCCAAGCTGAGAACCCACCGCACGTGCGGTTGATTTAGCCAAGTTTTCTAACACTGAATCTGAGCGACTCGATTTTTTACCTGCAAGCACACCGCCCCAATCAAAGCCTTTACCTTCTTCTGCTTGTGGCGCAGATTCTGCCGCACGTGCTTTAAGGATTTCATAGGCCGACTCGCGATCTACCTGTTTTTCGTAAACACCACGCACAATAGAGCGATGAATGACCGAAACACGTTCAGCATCATTAGCTGGGCCAATGCGGCTTTCTGGCGGACGAATAAACGTGCGTTCTACTGGGATAGGAATGCCTTTTTCATCTAAAAATGAAACCAAAGCCTCTCCCACACCAAGCTCAGTAATAGCGGTGGTCACATTCACTTTAGAGTTGGCTCTAAAAGTCTCCGCTGCAGATTTTACCGCTTTTTGATCGCGTGGCGTAAACGCTCGCAGGGCATGCTGCACACGGTTACCCAGTTGACCTAACACGATATCTGGGATATCTAAAGGATTTTGACTGACAAAATATACCCCAACCCCCTTAGAGCGAATCAGTCGTATCACTTGCTCGATTTTTGACATCAGTACCTGCGGTGCATCAGTGAACAGCAAGTGTGCTTCATCAAAGAAAAATACTAACTTTGGCTTTTCGAGGTCGCCCACTTCGGGCAATTTTTCAAACAGTTCAGATAATAACCAAAGTAAAAGAGTGGCGTAGACGCGTGGTGAATTAAACAATTGATCAGAGGCTAGAATGTTAATCACCCCATGACCCTGATTATCGGTTTGCAGTAAATCATCTAAATTAAGCGCTGGTTCGCCAAATAGCAAATCGCCTCCCTCGGTCTCAATCTGAAGTAGCGCACGTTGAAGCGCGCCTACGCTTGCAGCTGAAATATTGCCGTATTCGGTTTGATACTCTGCAGCATGCTCCGCTGCGTGTTGCGACATGGCGCGCAAGTCTTTAATATCAAGTAACAACCAGCCTTTGTCATCCGCTATTTTGAAAATTGAATTGAGGACGCCGCCTTGTACTTCGTTCAAATTAAGCATACGCGCCAGCAGTAATGGGCCCATTTCTGCAATCGTGGTACGTACCGGGTGACCTTTTTCACCAAAAACATCCCACAAAGTAACTGGGTAAGCCTGTGCTTTGTAGTCAGTTAAATCGAGCAGCTTCACCCTTGCATCTACTTTTGGGTTGCCGCCTCCCGCCTGACTTAAACCAGAGAGATCACCCTTCACATCCGCCATAAACACTGGCACGCCAAGCTTGGAAAAACCTTCCGCAAGACTTTGCAAGGTAACCGTTTTACCGGTGCCGGTAGCGCCCGCGATGAGACCATGGCGATTTGCCATTTTAGGCAAAATAAAACTGCTGATTTCACTATTTTTTGCGATCAGTAAAGGCTCTGTCATTTGGATTTACCACCTAACATTATTCCAGTTCATCTATAGTACTTAAAACAGCCTGCCTTGTCTTGGCAATCTGTGCACTAATGCGTGCTTCAACTTGCTCATCCGTTTCAAGGCTTTCCCAATCCTGATCCCATTCTGCATACAGTGCAAATCCTTCTTTTGCAGCTTTTGGCGTAAGCAACCGACTTAAATCTCGCACCATAGTTACGTGTTTCCAGCCGTCGATAGGGTGGCCCCGCGATTTATCATCAGAGAAATGCGCATAATTCACCACCGTTTGCAATTCGCCAAGATTGGTGAGCACTTCAAACGATGCAAGGCGCATATTCTGATTTGTTTCATTTTGATGGTTAACCCAAGTGTTGTAACTAAATCCGAAAATTGCGGTAAACAAGCTTACAATCGCTACGCTGTTTAACTTAAGCTGATCAACAAACCAATGACGCGTAAATTTTCTATTCGTCATTTTATATATCCCCCTTGCTTGCTTTATGCATCAGCTTAATCAAGGCATCTTCCAGCTCTTGCGCTGATTTTTGTGCACGCTGAGTCGGATTTTTAATACTTTTCAGGTCAAAAGTGGGGCGATCTAAACCTAAAAACAGTCGGCGCTTATTATGAGCATCTGGCTTTTCTTATAGTGCGATGCGGCAAGGAGCAAATACCAAAAACTCTGGATGGTCGAGCATAATCTCTGTGCCCATACTCAGGTTGCAAAAAGAATGCACTTCTTTTATCCCTTGCGGGTCGACACCACGCAATTTCATATGCTCGCCAATGGGGAAATTAGCAGGATTAACAAAATTCATGCCTTCAGAAACCGATTTCAGGCTATCTACCACATCCTGATAACTTACGCCCTCTTTAACCGCCACTTCGTACAGCGCGCTGTTGGGGTTGATTTCAACTGACGGATGGTTTGCCGTTTGTGCTAAAGGAGGCTTAGTGCTGGCACATGCTGAAACCAGCATTGAAAACAGAATAAATAAAAAAAGCTTATGCATAAAATCTCAATGCCCTGATCGCGTTATTTTAAATGCTTCATCTACCGCTTTACGATTGAATTTGGGTGAAAGTAGTTCAATAAAGCCATATATATATCCGCGCATAAAGGCATCTTTGCGTACACCCAGATAGGTTGTGCTGGGTGGGAATAAATGACTACAATCAAGTCGCTCTAATTGGCTGTCACGCTCTTCATCGAACGCCATGCTAGCGATTAGGCCAATCCCCAGCCCCAAATTGACATAGGTCTTGATCACGTCAGCATCAATTGCGCTGAGCACCACATTCGGCATTACCCCTGCGTCATGAAACACTTTAGAAACAATCGTGCTTCCTGTAAATGCAAAATCATAGGTAATCAACGGATAGCTCGCAATATTGGCTAGCGTAAGTGGCGATGCATCAATTAAACGATGTCCTTTAGGCACGACAACACAGCGATTCCACTCGTAACATGGCAGACACAGCAATCGCTCGTCTTGGCTAATCGCCTCGGTGGCAATGCCAATGTCCGCCTCGCCACTCGCCACTTGTGCAGTCACTTGACTGGGATTACCTTGATGAATATTAAGTTTTACATGGGGGTAGAGTTCCATAAACTGTTTGATGGCGCTAGGCAACTTATAGCGCGCTTGCGTATGCGTGGTGGCAATAGTCAGTGTCCCCGTTTCTATACGGCTAAATTCGTCACCCACACGCTTGATGTTTTGCATTTCTAACATCACCGTAGCAGCAAGCTTGATGATGTGTTTACCGGGCTCGGTTATGCCGGTGAGACGTTTCCCATTACGCTGAAATATCTGCAAATTCAGTTCATCTTCTAGCAATTGAATTTGCTTGCTGACTCCGGGCTGAGAAGTATGCAGAGCCTCCGCCGCGGCAGAAATGCTTAACCCCTGGCGCGCCACTTCATGCACGTATTTTAACTGGTGAAGTTTCATGTTTAAGTTTTTTGCACTAGCGCGTCCTTTATAACTAAATAGTATACCAAAATAATAAATTAGTATTAAATAATTATATTAATAGCTGTTATATTACGCGACTAAATTAGAGAAGTGTTGGTCAGTGTATGGATTTTTATTCTATTTTTGCAGGGTTTATTGTCGGATTACTGGTGGGGCTAACCGGTGTGGGTGGCGGTTCATTAATGACGCCCATTTTGCTCATATTTTTTAACGCCAGAGCCGCGATCAGTTGGCGCGAATGGGAATATTTTTTATGAAATTAAGAAATCTGGATTTAAGTAAAAACGAGGTCAACAAGGAGCATGCAGCACTTGGGCTTCCACCTGTTGAGAGTGGCGTAACCCATTCTGCAGACCACCCTTTGCTCACATTGGGCGTATGGCTTGCTTGCTTTATGCTCCTTGCCGCAATCGGGTACTTGGCAACTCGGCTTTTCAATTTTTCGGGTAGCCTCGCAGGTACAGAACAGATTATTCTGGAGGTCATTCGCAGTAAGGTGTTTTGGTCTGCTGTTACGGTAGGGATTATCGCACAAACCATTGATGGTGCATTGGGCATGGCTTATGGCATCACATCGACTACATTTCTGATGTCATTCGGTGTTTCACCGGCAGTAGCTACCGCCAGCGTTCATATTGCGGAGGTTTTTACTACTGGTGTTTCTGGCATTACCCACGTCAAAATGAAAAATGTTAATCACAAGTTATTTTTAAGATTGCTAGTGCCTGGCATTGTCGGTGCGGTTACTGGGGCCATTCTAGTTTCTAGTATCGATGGCAAGCTACTCAAGCCTTATATTTCCGCTTACCTGCTGATTATGGGTCTGTATATTTTAAGCAAAGTGTTCCGCAAAATACATAAGGCTCGTCACGAACCTAAACACGTTGCGAAACTGGCACTTTTTGGTGGATTCATGGATGCCGCTGGTGGTGGTGGATGGGGACCAATTGTAACCACCACCCTGATTGGTTCTGGACACGACCCGCGCACCACCATTGGCTCTGTCAATTTTGCAGAGTTTTTCCTGACTTTTGGTAGTGCAATCGCCTTCTCGATTCTAGTAGAAGACGGCCCTTGGCCAGTGGTCGCAGGACTTGTGATTGGCGGATTATTCACAGCACCACTTGCAGCATTATTAACACGTAAGCTACACACTAAAACTTTGCTCATCATGGTTGGCGTTCTTATTTCCATCGTAAGCAGTTATAATCTCTATAAAGCATTGATCCATTGAACTAAATATGTACAAATACGATAAACTAGATCAACAAATCGTCGACGAGCGCGTTCTGCAATATCGCGACCAAACACGCCGCTTTTTGGCGGGTGAACTGACAGATGATGAGTTCCGCCCCTTGCGCTTACAAAATGGTTTGTATATTCAACGCCATGCACCGATGCTGCGTATTGCCGTGCCCTACGGTATGCTTTCCAGCCGCCAGTTACGTAAATTAGGCGATATCGCAGCGCGTTACGATCGCGGCTATGGGCACTTTAGTACCCGTCAAAACCTACAGCTCAACTGGCCAAAACTTGAAGATACCCCCGATATCTTGGCGGAACTGGCCACCGTTGAAATGCACGCGATTCAAACCTCTGGCAATTGTATCCGCAACATCACCACCGACCAGTTTGCCGGCATCGCACCAGATGAAGTGATAGACCCGCGCGCCATGGCGGAGATTATGCGCCAATGGAGCACCTTTCACCCTGAGTTTGCATTATTACCCCGTAAATTCAAGATTGCCGTGTCTGGCACACAGCAAGACCGCGCTGTCGTGCAAGC
This sequence comes from Methylophilaceae bacterium, assembly GCA_052386615.1. Lineage (GTDB taxonomy): Bacteria > Pseudomonadota > Gammaproteobacteria > Burkholderiales > Methylophilaceae > JBQTJZ01. The sequence goes on along the minus strand of JBQTJZ010000182.1, from coordinate 2,080 downwards.
TCACGATATCGGTTTAGAGTTCTACACCGACGATACTGGCAAAATGGCCATCAAAGTGTGGGTGGGTGGTGGCTTGGGTCGCACGCCGATATTAGGTTCTGTGATTCGTGAACATTTAGAGTGGCAACACGCCCTCACCTACTGCGAGGCCATTATTCGCGTCTATAACCTGCATGGCCGTCGCGACAATATGTACAAAGCGCGTATTAAGATTTTGGTGAAAGCCTTAGGGATCGACGAGTTTCGGAATCAAGTGGAAGCGGAATGGACCCATTTGCAAGGTGCCCCAAACACCATTACTGAAGCTGAACTAGCACGTGTGAGCACGCATTTTGAAGCAATGCCTTACGAAACGCTGCCTGCACATGATGCTAGCTTTGATACCGCCATTGCGAGTAACCCAGCGTTTGCTGCTTGGGCAAAACGTAGCCTGCATGCACATAATGCTTCTGGTTATCGTGCTGTGACGCTTTCACTTAAGCCACATGGCAAAGCGCCAGGTGATGCCACCAGCAAGCAAATGCATATAGTGGCTGATTTGGCGGACGCTTACAGCTTTGGTGAACTGCGTGTTTCGCATGAGCAAAACCTGATTCTTGCTGACGTTAAGTTAAGCGACCTATTTGCCGTATGGGAAAAAGCCCGTGCCAATGGCTTAGCCACGCCAAACATCGGGCTGTTGACCGATATTATTTGCTGCCCAGGCGGCGACTTTTGCAGCCTTGCTAACGCCAAGAGCATCCCCATTGCCGAAGCGATTCAAATGCAATTCGACAATTTAGATTATTTGCATGATATTGGCGATATTGAACTGAATATTTCGGGTTGCATGAACGCCTGTGGCCACCACCATGTAGGGCATATTGGAATTTTGGGTGTCGATAAAGATGGCTCAGAATGGTATCAAGTCTCCATTGGCGGCAAGCAAGGCAACGATGCCAGTATTGGTGCCGTGATTGGGCCCTCATTCAGTGCTGAAGAAATGCCGAGTGTGGTGCAAAAATTAATTGATGTATACGTTAAAGAACGTACGTCTGAAGAACGTTTTATTGATACGGTACGTCGCCTAGGCATTGCGCCGTTCAAAGCGCATGTTTATGCCACAAAAGATGAGGCTTTGCATGTCTAACCTTATTCTTAAAGACCACATTGTTGCTGACGAGTGGGCGCTGGTTGAATTGCCAAAAGTTGACCAAGAAGTCCGCATGCAAGCGGGCAAAGTGGTGCTGTTTAAGCTCACTGGCGAGAGCACGACAACACCTGAGCAGATTGCACATACTGTCATTCCAGCCACCGGCAAGGTGTTGGTTCCGCTTGCCGTCTATTTAGCGCGCAAATCGGAGCTCAAAAATCGCGTAAGCAAGTCTGAATTAGGGCTTTGGCTGGCAACTCATGAAACACTTGAGCGCTTGGCTGAAGCGGAGCCAGACCTGAATGTGTTTCCATTGATGGCTGTATATGTAGAACGTTTTGCCGATGGTCGCATCTTCTCCATCGGCAATTTGTTACGTACACGCTATGGTTTCAACTGCACCTTACGTGCTTTTGGTGACGTATTACGTGATCAACTCTATTTCTTAAAACGCTCTGGCTTTGATAGCTACCAGATTCGTGCAGATAGAAACGCAAAAGATGCGCTACATAGCCTTAAAGATTTTACGCAACCTTACCAAGGCGCGGTGGATGACGCTTTGCCAATATGGCGCAGAGCAAGCCGAGCAGCATAATGAGCGATGCAGTCACACTATTGCGCCCTGCGGCCAGCAACCCTGCCACTTCTCCAAAACTGACTGCAAAATTACAGTCTTTAGTGAATGCGAAGCGCGCCAGTGTATTGCAATTACTGAACGCTGCTACCCAAGAGTTTGGCAGCCAAGCGGAGATTGCCTTTGCCAATAGCATGGGCGCTGAAGACATGGTGCTCACGGACATCATCTGCAAAGAAGCGCTAGGCATCGAGATATTCTCATTAGATACTGGCCGCCTGCCTAGCGAAACCTATGACCTGATTGCAAAAACCGAGAAAAGCTATAACACCAAGCTCAAACTGTTTTTCCCACAAGCTGAAACAGTTGAAAAC
>JBQTJZ010000181.1:0-2898 GCA_052386615.1 Methylophilaceae bacterium | reverse complement strand
TCAGACTACCAGTTTCTTCCTAACCACCTATACGATAATAGCCTTATTTAGGCGCTTCTCCATGATCCTCGTGGGTAGGTGAGAAAAAGAAAACTAAATTACTTTGAAATGATTGAAGTAATAGGGTAGCAGCAACTGCAAGCGCGACAATACCGGCAACAATCAGTGCGATGCGTTTATGACGTGGTTTCATGGGATGTTTCCCCTTGAGGCAAGTTTTAAGTGATTAAGCTTACGCATCCATAATTGCCATAACTCTATCGCCATACAGCCAAAAGTAACACCAAATGATACCCATACATAGAAGCCGTAGCCGCCCATATTCAAAAAATCACTCCAATTATGCCATTGCATTTTTTATTTCCTTAATTCAAATCAGTCATATTTTGTTGCAACCATGCTGCACTACGTTCTCTGTCCTCAATTTCCCGGCGTACTCGCAATAAAATAACAGCAATGCTGTAAAGCCAGAATCCAACCGCCATGATGAGCATTCCTTTTAGCATGATAGTTGCCATCGCGGGAGAGTCCGTTAGGCTTACTGATGCACCCTGATGCAAGGTGTTCCACCATTTAACAGAAAAATAAATGATGGGTACATTAATGACACCCACAATCGCTAATACGGCACTGGCACGGTCTGCACGACGTTTATCATCGATGGCTGCCTGCAAGGACATGTAACCGATGTATAAAAATAACAAGATGAGCTCGGAAGTTAAGCGTGCGTCCCATACCCACCAAGCACCCCACATTGGTTTGCCCCAGAATGCACCCGTAACCAGTGCAATAAAGGTAAACATGGCACCTGTCGGCGCAATGCTAGACGCCATCATATAAGAAAGTTTTGCGTTGAGCGCTAGTCCAAACGCGGCATACGCGGCCATCACCACATATAAGAACATAGAAAACCAAGCAGCGGGAACATGCACAAATATTATGCGATAACCTTCGCCTTGTTGAAAATCGGTAGGAGCAATGAGTAGGCCTATGTATAAACCGTACAAAATTAATAAGGCAGCGCCAATTGCAAACCAGGGAATAAGTTTCCCGGCGAGTGGATAAAAGGTTTGTGGGGATGAGTATTTAAGCCAATTCATTCGTTTGTAACGCTTTCACGGTAATCATGTTGACCAAGCAACCCTTTAGTTATTTATTCGACGGCAACTTTTAATGCAACACTAGCTGCCAATGGTGCAAATACCAGCGATAAAGCGAGCATAGCACCAAGCAGCGATAAGCCACCACTCGCGCTCATGCCGATTAAAACTGCATTAACGGCACCTGCGCCAAACACCAACACAGGGATATAAAGCGGCAATATTAAAAGGGCAATCAAAATGCCACTCCCACGCACGCCCAATGTGAGTGCACCACCAATGCTACCAATGAGACTCAACGTAGGCGTACCCAATAAAAGTGATAGTGCAAGTACTTGTAATTCATGACTATTCAAATTAAATTGTAGGCCAATGAGCGGCGCTACAATGACCAATGGCAAGCCAGAGAGCACCCAATGTGCAAGTATTTTCATCATTACAATGAGCAGGGTGGGTTGGCTCGCTATTATAAGCTGTTCTAGTGTGCCATCGGCGTAATCAGACGCAAACATTCGGGGCAAAGAAAGCATGCATGAAAGTAGGGCGCAAACCCACAATACACTCGGCGCAATGGCGTGTAGCAGTTTTGGATCAGCCCCTAACCCTAATGGGAACAAACTCGCAGCAATAATAAAGAAAAAAAGCACACTCGCAATATCAGAACGTCGTCGCCAAGCGACTTGAATATCGCGCTTGAATACCTTAATTAGCAGAGTAAGAACGCTCACTTTAGAATAAGTTTTAGTCATGCTTAATCTAACCGTATATGCTGCATGATTCGAGGGTCAAAATTGGGCAGTTGGTGAGAAGTGAATATCACTATGCCACCATTGTTAACAAAGGTTTCAATCTGTCCCGTTATTAACTGAATGGTGCTGACATCAAGCGCTGTGAATGGCTCATCCAGTACCCACAATGGATTATCTTCTAGCCACAACCGCGCTAATGCTACGCGACGTTTTTGTCCTTGTGAAAGAATACGCGTTGTTAAATCTGCACATCGTGCAATGTCAAGCGCTGTCAGCGCGGCAACGACCTGATCACGGCTGACCATATTGCCTGTAAGAGAAGCAGAAAATTGTAAATTTTCTACCGCAGTTAGATCTTCTTTAATACCTGCCAAGTGGCCAATATAAAGTACTTGACCTAAATAATCTTCGGCGAGCGATTGGATGTCTTGATTATTCCAACGGACTTGCCCTTGATTACTTTGAAATAAGCCACACACAGTACGCAGCAGCGTGGTTTTGCCGCTCCCATTCGCACCTTCTATGTAGAGTAACCTGCCTTTTTCTAAATGAAACGAAATATTTTGAAACAGAATTCGCTCACCGCGAACACATTGCAGATTGCTAACACTAAGCATAATTTTATGAACAAACTAGAAAAGCGTTATTTTAATCTTTTTTGCTATGTTCGTGGCTATGGAGTTGAAGAGTTAAAATAATGAAATTTCTTTTATTTAACATAATATACATTATACGAAGTAATGCATGGTAAAAAAGAGAGGGGTTAAACTTTTACCAAAGTTATACCCCCACCACCATATATAACTAGATAAGATTAAACCTTGCTATTAATACTCGTAGTACCTTCCTTAGCCAACCCAGTATTAATAATATCTCTGCCTAAAACCAATCTCAGATCAGCATTGCTAGGCATAGAGTCATATTTCATCAAAACTGGCATGTTAATAAGTGTTTTTCCAAGAAGAACCGCTTCCTCACGGAAGCCTGTTCGGTATTGCAATGCTGTTCTATAACGATTATAGCGTTTAAGGTTGGCAAGTTGCTGTGGC
>JBQTJZ010000180.1:0-1981 GCA_052386615.1 Methylophilaceae bacterium | reverse complement strand
CCGTTTGAACTGGCTTCAGTGGTGCTGTTAGTGGCAATTGTCGCCGCAATCACACTTACACTAAGAGATCGCAAAGAAAGCAAATCTATGTCTGTGGCGGATCAAGTGAGCGTACGTAAGCAAGATCGTGTGCGCATTGTAAAGCTGGATGCAACGAATGAGGCAGATGCAAGCCAAGCCGAACTGGGTGTAGCCAACGAGGAAAAAAACGGATGACAGTAGGCTTGTCGCATTATTTGGTTTTGGGAGCGCTACTATTTGCCATCAGTGTGGTGGGCATATTTCTAAATCGCAAGAACGTGATTATTCTGCTGATGGCAATTGAGCTGATGTTATTAGCGGTTAACCTTAACTTTATTGCATTCTCGCACTACCTGAATGATATAGCAGGGCAGGTGTTCGTTTTTTTCATTCTTACCGTAGCGGCGGCGGAATCTGCTATAGGGCTGGCGATTTTGGTGGTGCTATTCCGTAATTTGCGCACGATTAATGTGGATGACCTTGACAGTCTTAAGGGTTAAATGAATATACAAGCACTTTTGATTTGGATTCCAGTGTTACCGCTCATCGCTGCGATAACGGTAGGCTTGGTTGGAGGTAAGCTTCCGCGCGCGTCCGCGCATTGGATCACTATTAGCGCTGTTGGCGTATCTTTTTTACTTTCGGCCATTGTGCTTAATGCCACTATCGATGGCTATACCTACAATGGCAACCTATACACTTGGCTCACATCAGGTGAATTTAAGTTTAGTATCGGCTTTTTAATCGATAACCTATCCGCCATGATGATGGCGGTGGTGACTTTCGTCTCGCTGATGGTGCATATCTATACCATCGGCTATATGCATCAAGACCCAGGCTATACGCGGTTTTTCAGTTATATCTCACTGTTTACTTTTGCCATGCTCATGCTAGTGATGGCGAATAACTTTATGCAGTTATTTTTTGGCTGGGAGGCAGTAGGCCTAGTTTCTTATTTATTAATCGGTTTCTGGTATACACGACCAACGGCAATCTACGCCAATCTAAAAGCATTTTTGGTGAATCGCGTGGGCGATTTTGGTTTCTTGCTGGGGATAGCTCTCGTGCTGTTTCATTTCGGTAGCTTAGATTACGCTAGTGTTTTTCAAACGGCGCCCAGTCTAGCCAGCAAGCAGATTAGCCTGTTCCCCAATGTGCCTTGGTCATTGATGACAGTCACCTGCATTTTGCTTTTTATCGGGGCGATGGGTAAATCGGCACAAGTGCCGTTCCATGTTTGGCTGCCCGATTCGATGGAAGGCCCAACGCCAATTTCAGCTTTGATCCATGCGGCAACGATGGTGACTGCAGGTATTTTTATGGTCGCACGCATGTCGCCTTTGTTTGAATTATCGACTACTGCACTTTCCTTTGTGATGATTATCGGCGCGGTAACTGCGTTATTCATGGGTTTGCTGGGGATTGTCCAAAACGATATCAAGCGAGTAGTCGCTTACTCTACTTTATCTCAGCTAGGATATATGACAGTGGCGCTAGGGGCATCCGCTTATTCAGTGGCCATATTTCATTTGATGACCCATGCTTTTTTTAAGGCTTTACTGTTCCTAGCAGCCGGATCGGTCATTATGGGTATGCATCACGACCAAGATATTCGGCGCATGGGTAATCTCAAAAAATACATGCCTGTGACTTGGATAACCGCGTTAGTTGGTTCTTTGGCTTTGATTGGCACTCCTTTCTTTGCCGGATTCTATTCAAAAGACAGTATCATCGAAGCCGTTAAGTTTTCGCCTATTTTTGGGAGTGGATTTGCATATTTTGCAGTTGTTACCGGAGTGTTTGTCACTGCTTTTTATTCGTTTAGGCTCTATTTTATGGTATTTCATGGCAAAGAAAAATGGCGAGAAACAGCGCACGCTCATGAAAGTCATGCACATGACCATCATGGGCTAAGTCCAGAAGATAGCCCCCATGAGCCAGGCTGGGTGATTAAGCTACC
>JBQTJZ010000179.1:0-10950 GCA_052386615.1 Methylophilaceae bacterium | reverse complement strand
AATGGCGCGCCGTTAGGATGATCGGTAGTTAGGAAGATGCGCCAAGGGTCTTCCACACTTAAAAACAGCTCTAAGCCAATCGCCCATTGCAAGGCATTGACGTAATTTTGATCGCGATACTTAAACGGTACTACGCCGCAGCCCGCATCGCATTCAATATCCATGATGACCGATTTTTTTGGGCTGGCGTATTTGGCGTTGAGATGTTGCATCATGCTATCACCAGACGCTGTGACCGTTTGTCCAAATAAAATCTGCCCTACATCGGCGGTGATATGTTTGTTTTTATTGAGCGCTTCGGCAATCTGGGCAGCGGCAGAAGAGAATTTTTTGTCACCCTCAATACCGTAACTATGAAATTGAATATGTGTGAAATGCATCGGCAAGCCATCACTCGCTTGCATGGTGTTCAGCGTGGTTTCAAAGTTACCCGCCACCCCCAAGTTATTGCAATGTACATGTAATGGTTTGGCAATGCCAAGCGCATAAACAGCACGACTTAACGCCTTGAGAATGTCGCGTGGTGAAACATGGTAATAGCTATGGGTTTCGTCTAGGTCGAGTTTACGTTTGTTAAATTTAAAATCTGAAATACCGCCTGGGTTTACCACTTTAATGCCTATTGCTTGTGTAGCATGCAGAATCCACGCCACATAGTCATTAATGGCCTTTTGATCCTGCTGGCTGGCTAGCATACGCAACAAATAGTCGTCATTACCCAACATGGCATAACCCCCTTTATCGATCATGGGGGTATCGGCCATTTCTAAATGGGCTTGGCGCGCGTTAATCGGTAGAATTGCCGGTTCAAACGCTGCGGTATACCCTATTTCGATATACCTAAAACCCGTTTCTGTGGTGGTGGGGGTTGCGTGATGGCTACAGTTCGGTGTGCAAATATGCGCTTCTGGTTCGGTATAATGTCTAAATTCAGGTAACATCATGCGAGCAATATTTACTTTTCCGCCTCCAATATGGCTATGCATATCAATGGCACCAGCCATCACAATTTTTCCTGTTAAATCATAAGTTTGAGTGATATTTTCATTAACATCTGGCTTGGCAATAATTCGCTCGTTTCGGATATAGATATCCTGCACTACACCATCGATTTGATGCATGGGGTCGTAAACTCTCCCATTTTTGAGTAGCGTAATCATGCGTCAGCTTTCAGTAATTTAGCCTCAATCTGCCGAACTACTTCGCTGAGCGTGGGCAAACCAGTTTCACGCATTTTTTTAAGTGGTAAGACAACCGATGAATCCACTCTAAATAATGTTCCGGTACAGTCTAAGCCCGGTGTGGCAATGGGGATGAATACCTTTGGTACTTGCTTAAAGGTAAGCCTTGCATTACCCAGCACAACAGTCGGCAGATGGGTTTGAGGTGTGGGTTTTTCTGCGCTATAGCTATTTACCCAAATCAGCGCATCGTGCGAAACCTCAGCATGGTCAAGCGTTAGACCAGTGAGCCAAGTATGCATGTTATTGACGCTGATGTCGCCATCACTGCCACCCAATGGCAATCCCGCGGCACGAGAGGTGTGATTAAGTGTAGCGACAATCTGCGTGATTTGTTGAATAGCGAGTTCTGCGTGGGGGAAATCCAAATCCTTCGCAATCCAAGTTAGCACCGCATATCGTGCAGCTTTAAGTTTGTCTGCCAGTGCCTGCAAATCAGTGATGGGAATTCCAGCTACTACCGTTGTTTGAAGAGATTTTCCAAGCACCAAACTGTGTAAAGCCGCTAATACTTCTGGCAAACTTTTTGCGGAGCAAGGCAATATCTGTGAAGATGATAGAGAAGGAGAATGTATGGTTTTGGGAGGTTCAACCCCTAAAAAAATCACTTCTCGTGACGTTAAGTCTTTCCCTACAAACATACCGCTCACCTCTACAAAACGCTCGAAAAAACGCGGATTGTGCGACACAATATTACTACCAATACACACGATTAAATCAGCACGGTTTTTAACTTCACAGAGCGTGGTTGTTTGCCAGCCTGTGCTTTGGAGTACTTTCAAATTGCGCTGCATGCTAACGTTATTCATGTGGGCGAACGTACCATTGGTTTTTTCCGCCAACTGATAAATGGCACGAAAGCCTTGTATATCTGTGCTTAAGCCATCGAATAAGGGTTGATTAGCTTCACTTAAAATGCGCGCTACTTCCTTTATTGCATCGTTTAAGCTGGCACTTTTGCCATTGATATGTGGGCTGGTTTCATCTATGGGCTGTGCAAAAAAAGCAATACTTTTTTCGCAAGTGTTATGGCCAGGCACAATGTCGTCACACAGTAAGCCGCATGCTGGGCAAGTGGCAGGGGAAATTTGAGAAAGGTTACTCATGAATACGATTTTGCCACAGGCGATTATATATGGCTAATGTTAAGCCAAATGGTGATAAAAATATGTAAAAAATGCTAGAATACCGCACTTTCTAAGTGGTTCATTTTTAATATCAATTTGTGGAGTTTTACATGGCAATCGAACGTACCTTATCTATCATTAAACCAGACGCCGTAGCAAAAAACGTGATTGGTCAAATTTATACGCGTTTCGAAACCGCGGGCTTAAAAATCATCGCAGCAAAGATGACACATTTAAGCCAGGCCGAGGCCGAAGGCTTCTACGCTGTACATAAAGCCCGTCCGTTTTTTAACGATTTGGTCAAGTTTATGATTTCTGGGCCAGTGATGATTCAAGCGCTGGAAGGCGAGGGTGCGGTACTAAAAAATCGTGATTTAATGGGAGCGACCAACCCAAAGGAGGCAGCAGCAGGTACGATACGTGCTGATTTTGCCGAGAGCATCGATGCAAACGCAGTGCATGGCTCAGATTCTGCTGAGAATGCTGCAATTGAGATTAAATACTTCTTTGGTTAATCTGCTCAATTTCAATCAAGCGCAACTCGCCGATTATTTCGAAAGTATTGGCGAGAAGCCGTTTCGTGCCAAGCAGGTGATGCGCTGGGTGCACCATTTTGGCGTGAATGATTTCGAGCAGATGACAGATATTGCCAAAGGATTGCGCGAGAAATTAAAAGCTGAGACAGCAATTACACCACCAAAAGTGCAACTAGAGCAAATATCGGATGATGGAACTCGTAAATGGCTTATCGGTACCGATGCCGCGAATAGTATTGAAACCGTATTTATCCCTGAACATGACCGTGGCACTTTGTGTATTTCTTCACAAGTGGGCTGTGCCTTGGAATGTACATTTTGCAGCACGGGCAGGCAGGGGTTTAATCGGAATTTAAGCGTGGCGGAAATTATTGGTCAGTTGTGGGTTGCCAATCACTCGCTTCGCCAGGCGGATGGCTATAACATGTTGCCAACAAGCGAGCGCATCGTGAGTAATGTAGTGATGATGGGCATGGGTGAGCCACTTGCCAATTATGATCACGTGGTGACTGCAATGCAGATTATGCTAGATGATAGTGCTTATGGCTTAAGCCGCCGCCGCGTCACGCTATCAACTAGTGGCTTGGTGAACGCGATGGATAAGCTCAAGGAAGACTGCCCTGTAGCTTTAGCGGTTTCGCTACATGCGCCAAATGATGCACTGCGCGATGTGCTGGTGCCGATTAACAAAAAATATCCAATTAAAGACTTAATGATGGCTTGCGAGCGTTATTTAATCAAAGCGCCACGTGACTTTGTGACGTTTGAATATGTGATGCTGGACGGGGTGAATGATACCGTTGAGCACGCGCATCAATTACTCGATGTGGTTAAAAACGTACCATGCAAATTTAATCTCATTCCGTTTAATCCCTTCCCTCATAGCGGCTACGAGACTTCAAAACCTAGCCATATCCGCGTGTTTCGTGATATTTTAATGAGCGCAGGTTATGTTGTTACGGTGCGTAAAACGCGTGGAGATGATATCGATGCGGCCTGTGGGCAACTGGCGGGTAAGGTGTTAGATAAAACCAAACGTAGTCTAAAACATGCAGTAAAACAAATTCATATCGAGGCAATAACATGATATTCAGAATCAAATTAATTTATTTACTCGCTTTGATGAGTTTTTTATCTGCCTGTGTGACGGATGCCCCAGTAGGGGTGGGTTCAAACGCGAACGATGCTGTTAGAGATAGAGCGCGTGCACATACCGATTTAGGGGCGGCATATTTACAGCAAAATAAATTAGAAATCGCTTTAGATGAATTTTTGCAGGCCACCCAAATATCTCCCACTTATGCCCTAGCGTTTAATGGGTTAGGCTTGGTTAGGTCGGCTTTGGGGCAAGACGCTGAGGCAGAGGCGAGTTTCAAAAAAGCCATTGAGTTGCAACCTGGTAGTTCGGAGTCTCGCAACAACTATGGCACTTTTTTATGCTCTCGCAAACGCTACGATGAGTCGATCATACAGTTTCTAGAGGCGGTTAAGAATCCACTTTACACCACACCCAACTTGGCGTATGCGAATGCAGGCATTTGTGCGGATCGAAATAAGGATGTGAAAAATGCGGAAACCTATTTGAACAAAGCACTACAAATAGAGCCACTTACCCATTCCGCAGCTTATCAGCTGGCAGAAATTCAGTTTCGTCGCGGCGATGTCAGCACTGCGAAAAAAACGTTGCAAAATGCCATAGTTGCATCGCCTAGTGCAGAAACCTTGTGGTTAGGCGTTAAAATTGAGCGTGCATTAGGCGACAAAAATAATGAAGCGAGCTACGCGCTCCAGCTGCGTCGGCAGTATCCTAATTCTGAACAGACTCAATTATTATTGAGTGGTAATTAATACTATTTAAGGTACTGATATGGCGCGTAAACCAAAGCAAACCACAGAATCCAAAAAAACCACCGTTTCTCATCAATCAGATTTGAAAAGCAATATAGCTGCCATCGAGGCGCCACCTTTGAACATAGAGTTGATTAAAGAGAGTTTGCCGGAACACTTCGGTGCAGAGTATCGTTCGCGCTGTGGGGGAGCATTGCGCGCTAACCGCGAAAAACAAGGGTTAACTACACAGGAAATTGCTAGCCGACTCAGGTTGAGCAGTAAACAGATTGAGGCCTTAGAGGCGGATAATTTTGTGGCGTTGCCCGAAGCAACGATTGTTAAAGGGTTTATTCGTAACTATGCCAAGGTGCTAAAAATTGCTGCAGAACCTTTATTGGACGCTTATATGGTCATTGTGCCAGAGAAAGAGCCACAATCATTTACTCTGAAGCCTAGTGTCAATATGAAAGTAAAAGAATACGAGCGGCCCAATATTAAACGGGTTGCATTAATAGGGATATTAGCTGTTTTAGGATTGGTTTTTTGGTTTTTTTATCAAAATTATATGCAAAAACCGAGCCCGATTACCCCAACCGCCAAGATGGAACAATCAGAAGACGCAGAGCCATTGCCCGAGGCGGCTTTGCCAGCAGCTGAGCGCTTTGCAGAAGAAACTGTGACAGATATTGTATTGCCCGAGGCGAATGGAACGAGCGTAGCGGCAGCGGCTACTAGCGCAGATGAGCAGGTAGCATCGCCTACTATTGTTATTCCAGCGAGTGAAGCTAATGCGCAAACAGCCCCTGAAGTTAGCCCTGTACAAGCTGAATCCACCACTGATATTTCTAGGTTAGAGTTCAGTGCAAGTCAGGAAACATGGATTAGTGTAACCGACACAGCGGGTAAGGAAATTTATAATAAAATACTCTTTTCTGGTAATCGTGAAGTGCTTGAAGCGAAGCTGCCATTGAATGTGGTGGTAGGCAATGCGCATGGTGCAACGCTGATCGTCAACGGTAAATCAATTGATCTGGCCCCGCATACCCGTATTAATGTTGCACGCGTGAAGCTAGATTAATTTTTATCATATAAAGTATGCGTAGAAATAGCCGACAAGTCATGATAGGCCATGTGCCGGTAGGGGGAGGTTTTCAGGGCTCAATACTTGCACCCGTTGTTGTGCAAAGCATGACTAATACGGATACGGCGGATGCGAAGGCTACCATTGCACAAGTGTACGCGCTTTGGCAGGCGGGTTCTGAGGTAGTGCGTATCACGGTGAACTCTCCAGAAGCAGCGGCTCAAGTTGCCAATATTCGGGTAGGTCTCGATAGGATGGGCTGTAATGTGCCTTTGGTAGGAGATTTTCATTACAACGGTCACAAATTGCTCATTGCCTACCCTGATTGTGCGCAAGCGCTCGCCAAGTATCGTATCAATCCGGGTAACGTAGGCAAGGGTAGTAAGCGAGACGAACAGTTTGCCTCGATGATAGAAACTGCTATTAAATACCAAAAATCAATACGCATTGGCGTGAACTGGGGGAGTTTGGACCAGGTGAAAATGGCGAAAATGATGGATGAAAACGCTAAACTGGCTGAACCACTGTCATCCGATGCGTTGATGCGCGAGGCACTTATCCAGTCTGCACTGGAAAGTGCGCAACAGGCAGTAGATATTGGCTTGCATGCCAATCAAATCATTATTTCTTGCAAGGTGAGTAATGTGCAGGATTTAGTCAGGGTCTATCGTGATTTAGGCGCACGTTGTGATTATCCGCTACATTTAGGCTTAACCGAAGCCGGCATGGGATCTAAAGGCATTGTTGCTTCATCGGCCGCGCTGGCATTGCTTCTGCAGGAAGGTATTGGCGATACGATACGCGTCAGCTTAACGCCAGAGCCCAATGAACCTCGAACAAAAGAAGTTGTGGTGGCGCAAGAGATTTTACAGACTATGGGTATTCGATCATTCACCCCTTTGGTCACGGCTTGCCCGGGCTGCGGACGTACCACAAGTACTTATTTCCAAGAATTGGCTATGCAGATTCAAGGTTATTTGCGCATGCAAATGCCGGTTTGGCGTTCTAGCTATCCAGGCGTGGAGAACATGAGCGTGGCAGTAATGGGCTGTGTGGTCAATGGACCGGGGGAATCCAAACTTGCCAATATCGGCATTAGCTTGCCCGGCACAGGTGAGACACCTGTTGCTCCTGTATTTGTAGATGGTGAAAAAACCGTCACCTTAAAAGGGGGCAATATTGCACAGGAATTTCAGGCAATTGTCGAAGACTACGTGCAAAAGAATTACGCCGAAGGCGGCAAATTGCGTTTTGTGTCCGCGCAAAAAACAATTCCGATTCAGGCAGTTAGCTAATAAATTAACTATGGTTCAAAAAATTCAATCGATTAAAGGCTTCTACGACATTCTACCAGAAGTCACGCCGCTGTGGTTCAAGCTGGAAGATACTGCACGCCGCGTGTTGGCCCAGTATGGGTATAACAATATTCGTATGCCGATGGTGGAGGCGACGGATTTATTCGTGCGTAGCGTGGGTGAGCATACCGATATTGTCGAAAAGGAAATGTACGCGTGGGAAGACGCACTCAACGGTGACAAGCTTACATTGCGCCCAGAAGGTACGGCGGGCTGTGTTCGTGCGGTAATCGAGCATAATCTCACCTATAACGGCGCGCAAAGATTATGGTATAGCGGTGCGATGTTTCGGCACGAAAATGTACAAAAAGGCCGCCAGCGCCAGTTTCATCAAATTGGCGCAGAGGCGTTTGGTTATGGTGGCCCAGAGGTAGATGCCGAGCAAATAATCATGTTATCAAGACTTTGGCGCGAGTTAGGTATTGAAGATGTCGAGTTGCAGATTAATAGCATTGGTGATGCTGGTGAGCGGTTGGAATATCGAAAAACGCTGATTGCCTATTTTGAACAGCATGCCGAATTGCTCGATGACGACGCAAAACGTCGTTTACACGCCAATCCTTTGCGTATTTTGGATAGTAAAACCCCACGCATGCAAGCCATAATAGAGGCCGCACCTAAGTTGATGGATGTGTTAAGCGATGCAACTCGTATGCATTTTGATGGTCTGAAAGCCAAGCTGGATGAGGCTTCCGTGGCATACAAAATTAACAACCGCTTGGTACGTGGTTTGGATTACTACAATCGTACGGTGTTTGAATGGGTGACGACCAGGCTGGGCGCGCAGGGCACCATTGCTGCTGGTGGCCGCTATGATCATTTAGTTGAGCGTTTGGGTGGCGAGGCAACACCTGCTTGCGGTTTTGCTATTGGTTTGGAGCGCGCGTTTTTATTAATGCAAGAATATGACGTTTCGGCTAAAAATGCTTTGGATGTTTATTTAGTGAACGTGGGTGAGCAAGCAGAGAATATTGCTTTTTCAGTAGCTGAAACTTTACGAAATGGCGGTTTAAGTGTGGCCTTGCATGCGGGGGGCGGCAACTTTAAATCGCAAATGAAAAAAGCAGACAGAAGTGGCGCGCGTTATGCCGCTATTTTGGGGAATGACGAAGTGGCTGCTAACGAGATATCGCTGAAACCTTTGCTGCAAGCGGGTGAGCAAGTGAGATGTAAGCTGGCTGAAGTTACCAAAAAAATTGGAGAATAGCATGACCGAAAATAAAAGCTTTTTGAACTCCATGACAATCTTGGGTTTGTTATTGGCAATAGGGATGGCGAGCGCTGCTTTTATTTTAGGCGTACAAGCTAAGCGTGCGGTGTCTGGGCAGCAATCTATCACCGTAAAAGGGCTGGCTGAAAAACCGATTAAGGCGGATAGCGCAGAATGGAGAATCACCGTTGGAGTGACCGAGCTGACGCAGGCGGCAGCGCTCGATACGCTGGCTAACGAGCGAGCAATCCTGCAAACGTTTCTTGAAAAGCAGGGATTAACAGAAGAAACCTGGACATTAGAAATAGAAAGTATTGAACCGCATTACGAAGAGGTTTTCATTAAAGATACACCGCGTCAGGTGCAAAAAGGCTTTGATGCGTATCAAAGCATTCGGGTAGCCACACAGGATTTGGCAAAAATCACGGCCGCGAATAAAGCATTTTTGCAGCTTAAGGCGGATAACCGCCCCGTATCCGCAGAAGCCCCTCGTTATTTGGTGGGAAATTTAGAAGTGATTAAAATGTCCTTGATTAGCGATGCCACTAAAAATGCACGCAGCAGAGCCACAGAGTTTGTGAAGCAGGATGGCGTGAAAGTGGGGGTGATGAAATCTGCATCGCAGGGGGCATTTTATATATTGCCTGTGGGGGGTGATGCCGGCGACGATAGCTATGGTGGCGTTTATGATAAATCGACCATTGATAAAATCGCACGTGTCGTGGTCACTATTGTTTACAACATAGAATAACGATGACCATTTTAACCGTTGAAAATTTGAGTGTGAGCCCTAAGAATGCACTGACACGTTTTTTAGTTAAAAATGCTTCGTTTCAATTATCCGCCGGTAAAACGACTTGTATCGTGGGGGAGTCTGGGAGCGGCAAAAGTCTGACCGCGCTAACCATTATGGGATTGCTTTCGAATCAGCTGCAGCCTTCTGGAAGCGTTGTTTTTCAAGGGAAGGATATTACCAAACTTGACAACAAAGCGCTGCAAACAATACGCGGTGCCAAAATCGGCATGATATTTCAAGAGCCGATGACTTCACTCAATCCGGTGCTTACTGTGGGATACCAAATTGGCGAATCGCTTACTGCGCATTTAGGCTTGACAGGGAGTGGCTTAAAGCTGCGTGTTGAGGGTTTGTTACAACAAGTTGGCATTCCTATTGAGCGCTATGACAGTTACCCAGATGAACTTTCTGGCGGGCAGCGCCAGCGGGTGATGATAGCCATGAGCATTGCCTGTGAGCCTGCTTTATTAATTGCAGATGAACCCACAACGGCTTTAGACGTGACAGTGCAGGCGCAAATTCTGAAGTTATTAGACGAACTAAAAACGCGCATGAATATGGCGATGTTATTTATTACGCATGATTTTGGCGTGGTGGCAGATATCGCGGATGATGTCATCGTGATGTTCAGAGGGGAAATTGTTGAAGCAGGGAGCAAAAAACAAGTTCTGGGAAAGCCCAAACATCCCTACACCAAAGCACTGTTGGCATGCGTGCCTGATGTGGAAGGCAAAAAACAACTTAAGCCAATCGATTACGCATGGCTGAAGCAAGCTGATTTGAAAGACATGGCAGCATGAATGATGTGATTTTAGAAGCTAGGCATTTAGTCAAAACCTACACACAACGTAGTGGTCGCTTTGGGTTCGGTAGTACGCAAGTGCATGCATTGAATGATGTTAGCATTACATTAAAAACCGGCTCAACACTGGCGGTGGTGGGTGAGTCTGGTAGTGGAAAATCCACCTTGGCGCGTTGTCTGTTACAATTGCACCCTTTTGAAAGTGGCGAGGTGTTTTTTGCAGGACAAGACCTTACCAAGTTAGATCGTCACACCTTACGTGCGATGCGCAAACACTTGCAAATGGTGTTCCAAGATCCATTTGCATCGCTAAATCCACGGATGCGTGTTGGTGAGATTGTGGGCGAAGGTTTGTTGATTCACGGCATTGGCAGCGCTACTGAGCAAAAGCAAAAGGTGCATCAAATACTCGAACGCGTTGGGCTAAGTGTGGAGGATGCACAAAAATATCCACACCAGTTTTCTGGTGGGCAGCGTCAGCGCATTGGCATCGCGCGCGCTTTAGTGCTAGCACCAAAAGTGGTGGTATGTGATGAACCTGTGTCTGCACTAGATGTGTCTGTGCAGGCACAGATTTTGTTGTTACTAAAAGCATTACAGCAAGAAATGGGCTTGAGTTATATTTTCATTACGCATGATTTGCGTGTGGTGAGGCACATTGCCGATGAAGTGGTAGTAATGCATCGGGGTAAAATTGTGGAGCAAGGTGTGGTAGCCGAAATCTATAACGCGCCACAGCAGGCTTACACACAACAGTTACTGAGTGCAATTCCAGGACGTAGAGTTGCGTAATTATTTTTTAGGATTAAATGATGGCATTAGATTTAGAAGAACAAGAGCAGCTAGATGAATTTAAAACGTGGTGGAAGAAAAGTGGCAAATTAACCACTTACTTGGTGTTGGCAGTTTTGCTGACCTACGTGGCGTGGATAGGTTATCAGTATTTCCAACATAAAAAAGCGGTGGAGGCAT
>JBQTJZ010000178.1:0-1648 GCA_052386615.1 Methylophilaceae bacterium | reverse complement strand
TTTTGTTTTTATTGGTAGCAGCCGCATTTTTGGCGGATACTTGGTTGGCCACCGCCGATGCTTTAAGTCGTGCCCAAGCAGACATCATCCATACTTTGTTCCCTAAAGCACGCTATTACACTATGCGCCAGTGGTATTTTTGGGTGTTTGCATTACTGGCGGTGGTTACAAGTTTTACCATGACGCTAGATACGCCTGGCAGCTTAATTTTACTTACTGCGGTTATTGGTTTTGCGGGTACAGTTATTTTTCCAATCGCATTGTATTTATTGAACCACCGTTTGCTTGCACCTGCGCTACCCACTTGGGCGCGCCCATCAGCACTATCTGCACTACTATTAGCAGTGAGTTTTTTAATCTATTTGTCACTCGCTATTATTTTTATTGTGGTTAAATTAAGCGAATAATGACTGAAGACAAAGACCATAAGTGTCGCTTAGATAAATGGCTTTGGGCTGCACGTTTTTTCAAAACCCGCAGCATCGCAGCAGATGCTGTAGATGGAGGAAAGGTACGTGTGGACGGAGAGCGTAGCAAGATCGCCAAAGAAGTAAAAATAGGCATGCTGATTCAAATTCGTAATAAAGATTTTGAAATAGAAGTGGAAGTTGCAAGCTTATCGAATATACGGCGCGGTGCGCCAGAAGCTACTTTGATGTATAGAGAAACACAGATGAGCCAATCGAAACGGGCTTATGCGAACATTACCCGTGAGGCGGATCATGCCGCGCGTGAAAGGGGAAGCGGACGACCCACCAAGCGACAACTGCGCGAGATTACAAAATTTACTGGCATGAAAAAGTTTTCTGGAGATTAAAAAAACACTTGCAATGCATCGTGCTATGTTGATACACTGCGTTCAACCATTGAACGGTGTGCTTAACTACATGTTAACAGACGAGTACCGCTATAAAATATTGAAACTACTAGAGGCTAACCCTGAGATTAGCCAGCGTGATATGGCGCGTGAATTGGGGGTGAGCCTGGGACGCATTAATTTTTGTCTAAAGGCGCTCATTGAAGTGGGTTTGCTTAAGGCTACTAATTTTCGTAATAGCAGCAACAAGCTGGCTTATATGTATTTACTTACGCCGAATGGCATTAAAGAAAAATCGCTGATTACCGAGCGCTTTCTTAAACTTAAACTACGCGAATACGCAAATTTAGAAGCCGAAATTCAAGCGCTTCGTCAAGATGCCTTCAATACGGCAAATCAAACTGTGCTCAAACCACAAGAAGGAAGTCATTTATGAGTAATCGCTATGCAGTGATTCTTTGCGGCGGATCGGGTACCCGTCTGTGGCCGCTATCGC
This sequence comes from Methylophilaceae bacterium, assembly GCA_052386615.1. GTDB lineage: Bacteria > Pseudomonadota > Gammaproteobacteria > Burkholderiales > Methylophilaceae > JBQTJZ01. The sequence goes on along the minus strand of JBQTJZ010000178.1, from coordinate 335 downwards.
GCACACTTAGGCCAAAGCAATTGCTTGCGCTTAATGGCGAGCAAACATTACTACAACAAACAACAACACGTCTGTTAGCCCATGTGCCCGCCACCAATCTATTTACCGTTACCCACGAAGACCACAAGTTTGAGGTGAAAGGTCAGTTAGCAGAAATCGCACCAGAGGCATTAGCCAATGTATTGGCAGAGCCTTGCGCTAGAAACACTCTTCCAGCCATTGCATGGTCGGTGAACCAAATATATCAGCAAGATGCGAATGCAGTGATTGGCGTGTTTGCATCTGATCATGTGATAGATAATCAGAGCGCTTTTTTGAGTGCATGGGAGGTTGCA
>JBQTJZ010000177.1:0-8616 GCA_052386615.1 Methylophilaceae bacterium | reverse complement strand
AGTATGCTCTTCGCTTGAGAAAGTAGGTCACCTCCAGAATATTTATACCAAACAAAAACACCCTCCGCAAGAGGGTGTTTTTGATTTTGTGTCACCAGACTATTTATATGTACTCAATAATTCGATAGCGATTTGCTGAAGTTTATGACTAAAGGCCTGAGAATTACCCTATTAAATTGATATTTAATAAGCATTCCAATTGATTGAATTCATTGGTATAATACGCGTCATGGGATGGGCTTTGTGCCCATTTTTTGTTTCTGCAGAATATGTTGGTAGGTGAGTTTAAGTGCAAGATTTGCATACATTAATTAACAAAACAGTGATGCAGCTAGGTTACCAGTTAGCTGATCTCGAGATTTCAAATCGAGGTAAATTGTTGCGTGTATTCATTGATAAGCAGAACCCTGTTGACGTTAAGGACAGTGTGAATATTGACGATTGTGTATTGGTGAGTAATCAGTTAGGCAACGTTTTAGCGGTTGAGCATGATATTGATTACGATAGGCTTGAGGTTTCCTCGCCTGGGATGGATCGCACGTTGAAAAAATAAAGTGACTTTGTACGGTTTATAGGAGAGCGTGCTCATATTAAGTTGCGTGTGCCAGTTATTTTAGAAAACAAAGAAGTAAAAAAGAATTTTTTAGGATTTTTGCGTGGCTTAGAAGCTGATTTGGTTTGTATTGAATGCGATGGGGTAATTGAGAAAGTCGCGTTTTCGAACATTGATAAAGCGCGCTTAAGCCCAGTATTTTGATAGAATTAAAGCGTTGATTTAACGCATATTGATAGTTGGAGAATGGCAATGAGTCGTGAAATTTTATTATTGGTAGATGCCTTGGCACACGAAAAGAACGTGAGCAAAGAGGTGATTTTTACAGCGCTGGAATTGGCATTGGCCTCAGCAACCAAGAAAAAACATGATGAAAATGCCGATATTCGTGTGGCAATTAACCGTGAAACGGGCGAATATAAAACGTTTAGGCGCTGGCAATATGTGGAATATGATTTGCTGGAGAATTCAGCATTTCAGTTTGACGAGGAGAGTGAGCACGCCAAAGACCGTGTGATAGGAGATTATTACGAAGAGCCTCTTGAATCGATTGAATTTGGGCGCATTGGTGCACAAGCAGCTAAACAAGTGATTTTGCAAAAAGTGCGTGAGGCAGAGCGAGAGCAAATTCTGCAGGATTTTTTAGCGCGTAACGAAAGTTTGGTTACAGGCGTGATTAAACGTATGGAAAAAGGGAATGCGCTGATTGAAGTGGGGCGTCTAGAGTGCATTTTGCCTCGCGAGTCGATGATTCCTAAAGAAAATCTGCGTGTGGGAGATCGAGTACGGGCCTATTTGTCGCGTGTTGATCGGGGTGGTCGTGGTCCGCAATTGGTGTTGTCGCGGATTGCCCCAGAGTTTTTACAGCGTTTGTTTGAACTTGAGGTGCCAGAAATTGAAGAGGGGTTGCTGGAAATTCGCTCAGCCGCTCGCGACCCAGGTTTGCGTTCAAAGATTGCTGTTAAGGCCAATGATCAGCGTTTAGATCCGGTGGGCACTTGCGTGGGCATGCGTGGGTCACGCGTGCAAGCGGTGACCAGTGAGTTGGCAGGTGAGCGCGTGGATATTGTGTTATGGAGCATGGAACCCGCACAGTTTGTGATTAATGCTATGGCGCCGGCAGAAGTTTCTAGCATAGTGGTGGATGAAGAGTCACACAGTATGGATGTGGTGGTGGATGAGTTGCAGTTGGCTTTAGCGATAGGTCGCAATGGACAAAATGTACGCTTGGCATCTGAACTCACTGGCTGGACATTAAATATACTTACTGAAGAAGAAGCTGCCAAGAAAAATCAGGACGAGTATTCCAATGTCAGCCAGTTATTCATGGAAAAATTGGATGTGGACGAAGAGGTGGCCGATATTTTGGTGCAGGAGGGCTTTAGCACATTAGAGGAGATTGCTTATGTGCCACTGGCTGAAATGGCTGAAATTGATGCGTTTGATGAAGACACTATCAATGAACTGCGTGCGCGTGCGCGTGCGGCACTGCTGACGGAGGCGATTGCCAAGGAAGAAAAAGTAGAAGAAGCAGCAGAAGATTTGCTCACCATGGAAGGGATGGACGACAAAACCGCCCATTTATTAGCATCTAAAGGGATTGCTACTATGGATAATTTGGCTGAATTAGCGGTAGATGAATTGGTTGAATTGACGAATATGGATGCTGAGCGTGCAAAAGAGTTGATCATGACAGCACGCGCACCATGGTTTAAATAAGTCTCAAGCTTCAGAAGAAGCTAGGTTTAATTAGTCGTTAGGCTAAAGTAAAATATAAAATGTTTGAGAGAAAAATAAAGAGATCCAATTTGGAAAGACAGGTAAAGTAAATGGCACAATCAACCGTCGCACAATTCGCAGCAGAGTTAGGCTTGCCAACTGCTTTGCTATTAGAGCAATTAAAAAGTGCTGGCGTAAACAAAGCTGAAATGGATGATCGATTAGATGAAGCAGATAAAACTGCTTTACTTGATTATTTACGTAAAGAGCATGGTGCGGCGCAAGCGCCGAAAAATAAAATCACGCTCACACGTAAACAAAATACTGAAATTAAAAAAACCGATAGCACAGGTCGCGCACGCACTATTCAAGTGGAAGTTCGTAAAAAACGGGTGTTGGAACGTCGTGAAGAAGTAAAAGAAGAAACACCAGTGCTAGCAGAAGAAGTACCGCCGCCTATTATTAAAGAGGTACCTGTAGTTGAGATTACACAAGAAGAAGTGACCGTTCCTATTGAGGGGATCGTACCAGTGGCTGATGTGACGCCCAGCTCGACCACTCTAAAAAAACAGGTATTGAGTCCAGAGCAAATTGCCATACGTGAACAAGAAGCCAAGCGTCACGCGACGCTGCTATCGATGCAGGCGGATGACTTACGTAAAAAACAAGAGCTGACGCAACGGCGCGCTGATGAGGAAACTAAAAAATTAGCTGAAGCAGAGACTGCTAAAGCCAAATCCGCAAAACTGACGGAAGGTACGCTACATAAACCAGCGGCCAAAGAAGGCACCAAGACCGAAAGTAAAGAAGTCAAAAAAGGCAAGGGCAGTGGCAATAATAAGGATTGGAATGAAAATGAGAGTCGCAAACGTGGCTTGAAAACACGTGGTGCAGTTGCCGTTACCACTGGCTGGCGTGCGCCGAAAGGTAAGCATAAGCATAAAGAGGATGACGATCAGCAACACGCATTTAATGCGCCTACCGAGGCAATTGTTCATGAGGTATTAGTGCCAGAGACGATTTCAGTCGCCGATCTAGCGCATAAAATGGCTGTAAAGGCGTCTGAAGTGATTAAGGCGCTGATGGGTATGGGTATGATGGTGACTATTAACCAAGTGCTGGATCAGGAAACTGCGATTATCATCGTCGAAGAGATGGGTCACACGGCTAAAGCCGCTGCGGCAAATGACCCTGAAACATTTTTAGAAGAAACAGAGCATGCCGAGGCTATCCTAGAGTCACGTCCACCTGTGGTAACGGTCATGGGTCACGTTGACCATGGCAAAACATCACTGCTGGATTATATTCGTAAAAGTCGCGTGGTATCTGGTGAGGCAGGTGGTATCACACAACATATTGGCGCTTACCATGTAGAAACGCCGCGTGGTTTGGTGACTTTTTTGGATACCCCTGGTCATGAAGCATTTACCGCGATGCGCGCGCGCGGTGCAAAGGCGACTGATGTGGTCATTTTAGTGGTCTCTGCGGATGATGGGGTAATGCCGCAAACCATTGAAGCGATTCACCATGCCAAAGCGGGTAACGTGCCAATTGTGGTTGCAATTAATAAGATTGATAAACCAGACGCACAACCTGAGCGTGTGAAAATGGAGCTCGTTGCGCAAGAAGTGGTGCCCGAAGATTTTGGTGGTGATGCCATGTTCCGCGAAGTTTCTGCCAAAACCGGCAAAGGCATTGATGAGCTACTAGAAGCAGTGTTGCTACAAGCGGAAATATTAGAACTTAAAGCACCTAAAAACACGCCTGCCAAAGGATTGGTGATTGAAGGCCGTTTAGATAAAGGGCGCGGCCCAGTTTCTACCGTTTTAGTGCAATCTGGGATACTACGTCGTGGTGATATGCTACTTGCGGGTAGCACTTATGGTCGTGTACGTGCCATGCTAGATGAGAGCGGCAATGAGATTAGGGAAGCTGGCCCATCTATCCCGGTGGAGATTTTAGGTCTTTCCGATGTGCCAAGTGCCGGCGAAGAAGTCATAGTACTGAACGATGAACGCAAAGCGCGTGAAATTGCATTGTTCCGTCAAGGTAAATTCCGCGATGTGAAGTTTGCAAAACAACAAGCTGCCAAAATGGAAAACATGTTCGACCAAATGACCGAAGGTGAAGTAAAAACGCTTGCCTTGATTATCAAGTCGGATGTGCAAGGCTCATACGAAGCGCTAGCTACTAGCCTGCAAAAACTTTCTACATCCGAAGTTAAAGTGAATATTATCCACACGGGTGTAGGCGCGATTAGCGAATCAGATGTTAACCTAGCAGCCGCTTCTAAAGCGGTATTGATTGGTTTTAACGTGCGAGCAGATGCTGGCGCGCGTAAACTGATTGAAAGCAATGGCGTAGATGTGCGCTACTACAATATTATCTACGAAGCGGTAGATGAAGTTAAAGCGGCGCTGGGGGGCATGCTTGCGCCAGAGCAAAAAGAAAGCATGATAGGTACGGTAGAAATTCGTGAAGTATTCCGTATTTCCAAAGTGGGTGCTGTTGCTGGTTGCTATGTGCAAGATGGGCTGATTAAGCGAAACTCAAAAGTGCGTGTATTACGTAATAATGTGATTATTCATACAGGCGAACTGGATTCACTCAAACGCTTTAAAGACGACGTAAAAGAAGTGAAAAACAATTTTGAATGTGGTTTGTCTTTGAAAAACTTCAACGATATTGAAGTAGGTGATTTGCTGGAAGTATATGAAGTTGTGGAAATTGCTAGAACGCTTTAATGGCTAAAGAATTTTCGAGAAGCCACCGAGTTGCCGAGCAAATGCGTCGTGAACTAGCGGATTTGCTACAGTTTGAGGTGAAAGATCCTCGCGTTGGCATGGTGACGGTGACTGAGGTCGAAGTAACAGGCGATATGGCGCATGCTAAGATTTTTTATAGTGCCAAAACGGCCACGCCTGAGTTACAAGCGGGTCTTCAGCAATCTGCAGGTTTTTTGCGGTCACAAGTGGCTAAACGCATGTTGCTACGTACTGTGCCGCAGCTACACTTTGTCTATGATTCTTCGATTGATTACGGCATGAAAATGGGTAAGCTGATTGATGAAGCGCGCGCCTCAGACGACAACGAAAAATAGCCTTTTTAAAATCTAAATGCAGGTTAAACGCATCAAACGCCCATTAAATGGCGTTATTCTGCTCGATAAACCACTCGGATTTTCATCTAATCAAGCGTTGCAAAAAGTAAAATGGCTTTATCAATCCGCAAAGGCAGGTCATACCGGCACCTTAGATCCTTTGGCAACCGGCTTATTGCCCATTTGCCTAGGAGAAGCGACTAAATTTGCGCAATATGTCACCGATGCTGATAAAACCTATATTGCCACTATTAAGCTGGGAACGACTACTAGCACGGGCGATGCAGAAGGCAAGGTGTTGACCACGACAATGGTTAACGTTACAAAAATGCAATTTGAAGCTGCTTGCCAACAATTTGTAGGAAAAATAAGCCAAGTGCCACCCATGTATTCCGCCTTAAAGCATGAAGGAAAATCTTTATATGAATATGCTAGAGTGGGCGTGGATATTGAGCGCCAGCCACGCCAAATAGTAATCAAAAAAATTACCATAAACGCATTTGCGGAAGATATTGCAACAATCACTGTCGCTTGTAGCAAAGGGACCTACATTCGTACACTGGCAGAAGACATCGGCACAAGGCTAGGCTGCGGTGCGCATTTAGTTGGTTTACGGCGTATCGAAACAGCGGGCTATTTGCTATCCCAAGCCATGACTATCGAGCAGTTAGCAGCGATGTCGACAGAAGCGCGAGATGCTGCAATGCTGCCAGTCGATTCAGCCATTGCCCATTTGCCCAAAGTGATATTAAACGCCGATGCAGCCTTTTATTTGATGCAAGGACAGACGGTTTGGTTGGCTGGTAAAACACCGAATGGCGATTTAAGAATTTATGACGAAAGTAATTGTTTTTTAGGCTTAGGTTTTTTGCAGGATGATGGAAAAATTGCACCCAAACGCCTTATTCAAAAAATGTAGAAAAAACCAATACTTAGCATAAAAAATTGCTTGTAAAAAAGCCAAAACATCGCTAGAATGCGCGCTCGTTGTAAAAGAATGTATTTGCGGGTGTCGAATCGTTAAAGCAAGCCCACGCTTACATTGTCGATTAAGATTTCAAGAGTAAAGGATAAAAAATGGCAACAACCGCAGCTGACCGCGCTAAAATTGTGGGCGAGTTCCAACAATCTAAGGGCGATACAGGCAGTCCAGAAGTGCAAGTGGCTCTACTTACTAGCCGCATTGCTTATTTAACCGAGCATTTTAAATCAAACAAAAAAGATAATCATTCACGCCGTGGCTTATTAGCGCTGGTGAGTCAGCGTCGCCGCTTGCTAGATTATTTAAAAGGTAAAGACCAAACACGTTACCAAGCGCTGATTGAGCGTTTGAGCTTACGTAAATAATTACTATAAATGCATACGCTTTTATAGAGGGAGTAAAAAGCCGATAGCATCGTTTTGCATCGGCTTTTTTATTGTTAAGTTGCTATTGGGTAGTGAATAGCAATGATTAAAAAAGGAAAACAAATGTTTAATATTACAAAAAAAAGTATTCAATATGGTGCACACACACTTACCTTAGAAACAGGTGAAATATCGCGCCAAGCCGATGCTGCCGTAATGGTGAGCTATGGCGATACCGTTGTATTGGTCGCGGTGACCAGCAAGTCTGAAGTCAAAGAAGGGCAAGATTTTTTCCCGCTCACCGTGGATTACATGGAAAAAACGTACGCTGCAGGTAAGATTCCAGGCGGTTTTTTCAAACGTGAAGGCCGTCCTTCAGAAAAAGAAACACTCACAAGCCGTTTAATTGATCGTCCATTGCGCCCACTCTTTCCAGAGGCGTTCTACAATGAGGTGCAAGTAGTCGCCACGGTACTATCGTCTGACCCAGAAATTGACGCGGATATTCCCGCGATTATTGGTGCATCGGCAGCCATGTCACTTTCAGGCATTCCATTTTTTGGTCCGTTAGGCGCTGCGCGCGTGGGCTACGTTGACGGCGAATACCTACTGAACCCAACGGCCACACAAATGCTAGCAACCGAGATGGACTTAGTGGTTGCCGCAACAGAAACTGCTGTCATGATGGTGGAGTCTGAAGCGAAAGAACTTAGCGAAGAAATCATGTTGGGGGCGGTTGTTTACGGACATGAGCAAATGCAAGCTGTAATTAAAATGATTAGCGAAATGGCGCACGAAGCTGGTAAAGATGCTTGGGATTGGGTTGCGCCCGAGCCAGATAACGCATTGATTGCAAAAGTGGCAGATTTAGCTGCTACCGATGTGAATGCCGCGTTTCAGATTAAAGCTAAAGGGGAGCGTTCTAGCAAATTAGAAGAAATTAAGAACCGTGTCATGAGCGCGTTGATTAGCGAAGAGACTTCAACCACAGAAGCCAACAAAATTAAAAATGAATTCTTTAATTTAGAAGCCAAAACAGTGCGTAGTCAAATTTTGAATGGTGAGCCGCGCATTGATGGTCGAGATACGCGTACTGTGCGCCCAATCAGTATCCGTACTGGCGTATTGCCACGTACACATGGCTCAGCCTTGTTTACACGAGGTGAAACGCAAGCACTGGTGGTGGCAACGCTAGGCACTGGGCGTGATGAGCAGGTGATTGATGCGTTGCAAGGCGAATATAAAGATAATTTTATGTTGCATTACAACATGCCACCTTACGCTACTGGTGAAACAGGTCGCGTAGGCACACCAAAACGTCGTGAAATCGGTCATGGCCGTTTAGCAAAACGTGCTTTAGTTGCTGCCTTGCCAGCCAAAGAAGATTTTGATTACAGCATGCGTGTAGTCTCTGAGATTACTGAATCAAATGGTTCAAGCTCAATGGCTTCTGTGTGTGGAGGCTGTTTAGCCTTGCTAGACGCGGGTGTACCAATGAAAGCACATGTGGCAGGTATTGCCATGGGCTTGATTAAAGAAGGGAATCGCGTAGCGGTGCTTACGGATATTTTGGGCGATGAAGATCACCTAGGCGATATGGATTTTAAAGTAGCAGGTACCGAAAATGGGATTACTGCGCTACAAATGGACATTAAAATCACTGGCATTACCTCACAAATTATGCAAGTGGCGCTGGCACAGGCCAAAGAGGGCCGCACACACATTTTGGGGATTATGAAACAAGCCATGAGTGGTGCCAATACTGAAATGTCACAATTTGCACCGCGTATCATTACTCTGAAAATCAACCCTGATAAAATTCGTGATGTGATTGGTAAAGGCGGCGCAGTAATTCAAGCCCTAACTAAAGAAACCAATACCAGTATTGATATTGAAG
>JBQTJZ010000176.1:0-6931 GCA_052386615.1 Methylophilaceae bacterium | reverse complement strand
AATACTGATGACAATGTTTTCAGCAGTGATTTTACTTTCTACTTCTACCTTGCCTTTAGAATACGTATACGCATTACCCACTAAGTTATCGAGCAGGCGTTGCATCGCGAGGGGTCGTATTGGAATGAAATAGGTAGGACCTAGCTTCAGTTTAAGGTCGCGACCAGCGCGTGCTTGACGTTCAGCGAGTGATTGCAATAATTCGTTAATGTCCATCATTCTAGTGGATTCACCTTCAACCCCGCGCACAAAATCTAAAAATTGGTGGATGATATTGTCCATGTCGGCAATATCTTCAATCATGCCGGTTTTCATTTGCGCGCACTCTTTTTCTGGTAGCAACTCGACAGCAATACGCAAGCGTGCTAGTGGGGTGCGAATGTCGTGGGAGACACCAGCGAGCAACAGTGTTCGCTCATTATCTAGGCGCACCAAAGATTCTGCCATTTCGTTAAAGGTTTGATTAACTTCACGCAGTTCGTCTAAGCTATCTATGGGCAGCTTAGGCGCGGGTTCGCCATTACGTAATTTATTGGCTGCATGCACCAGCAAATTGAGCGGGTGATTAATACGTGCAGCAATAATGTAGGCGCCAAATAATGATAGTAAGCCAATCAGCGCCGCCCAACCAAGCCAATGCCATGGGAATGGCCTATCCACTTGAATTTTTGGGATGACCACCCAAAAATCGTCAAGCTCCACATTGAAGCTAATCCATAAACCGGGAATGCCGTAATGGTTTACCGTGATGATAGTTTCTTCGCCTAAGCGCTCACGAATTTTTTTTGCAATCAGGCTGATAAATTGATCATCCGGTAGCGGCTCAATATCCTCCATAAAATCAGCAGCATAAACACGTACACCTTCGCGCCCAGAAAGGGTTGAAAGCAAGGCAATACGGCGATTTTCGTGAGAAGCAATCAGGGAAGCGCGCGTATAATTTACAATGGTAACCGCTTGCAAAGCAGCCATGGTGGCGCGTGGCTCACGATCGAAATAATCAAAAATTTTGAGTGAGCCATAGATACTGATCGCTAACAAAAGCGCGATGAGCAACATGAGTCTTGCTAACAGTGTGCGTGGGAGTAGTCTCAATTGGCTTCGGGATTAACTGCTAGATATTTATGCATTTGACTCGCCATCTGGAATAAACACATAGCCAAACCCCCACATGGTTTGCAAATAACGCGGATGGCTAGGGTCAGGTTCAATCAGACGGCGCAGTCGCGACACCTGCACATCAATACTGCGATCGAATACGTCTAGTTCCCTGCCGCGTGCGAGCTGCATGAGTCGATCACGCGAGAGTGGTTGACGTGGGTGTTCGGTAAATACTTTAAGCAAAGCAAATTCGCCGCTAGTAATCGTGACAGCTACACCATTACGATTCAAACTACGATTAATTGCGTCAAAGGTAAACTCCCCGAAGTTAAATATTTCTTTCCCTGTTTTTTCTGACTCTGGGCTATGCTCATGGCGGCGCATCACTGCATTGATTCGCGCTAAAAGTTCGCGCGGGTTAAAAGGTTTTGGCAGGTAATCATCTGCGCCCATTTCTAGGCCAATAATTCTATCGACCTCATCGCCTCGTGCAGTAAGCATAATGATAGGCGTGGCTACGCTGTTACCGCGTAAGCGGCGGCATATCGCTAGCCCATCTTCACCGGGCAGCATTAAATCCAGTACCAGTAAATCAAAGCTTTCGCTCGCCAGCACCATGTCCATTTCTTTGGAGTCTGATACGGCTTTAATACTAAAACCTTGTTCGGCCAGATAACGCTGCAATAACTCGCGCATGCGCAAGTCGTCGTCCACCATTAATATTTTTTTTGATAATTCAGACATGTTTTAACTTTCTGATAATCGATTTTGCTTTGATTTTTTCAATGGGTATAGAGTAGTCTATGTTTTACGCATTAATCAAGCTAGAAATATAGAACCTTTGCAGAATGATACGCTCAAACGCTTAAAATATTCACTGCTTACAATTAGTTACAATTGACTTAGCAGATGAAACAAAGTATTAACAAAATTAATTCATGATGCTGTGCTCACTGTTGTTAATCGTAGCTTAGTTTAGGTAATCCTATTCATATAGATGATGTTTTCGAACAAAATCGTTTTTTCTTCCTATTTCCCCATGATATTTCTGCTGGGAGCGTATTTAGCGTTGCCTGTATATGCGGGAGGAAAAAATGCGCTTATAGACGAAGATAAGCCTGCTGTTGAACAACAAGACGATTCTGGTTTAGAGCAAACCTTGGAACATAATTTTAGCCCGGATGATCGTGCGCGTTTACGCAAAGCCTTGTCGGATTATGCGAAAAATACTGATCCAGAACATGTACAAATTGAAAAAAAACGCAAAGCAATGAAAGAAAATTTGGAAGTGCGTTTTAACCAATGTAACAAAGATATTGATGATTCATTAGATCGACAGGAAGTGACGGAATGCTTACCGCAAATTGCACGACATTTTAGCTATGTGGATGTAGATGAAGATGAAGTGATTACACTGGAAGAGCTGGAGTTAGCGCAGGCGAAATTAGCGGAGCGCCAAAAAGCCGCAGAGGCAAAAATAGAAGCGCAACGCATTCTAGAAGCCGAAGTAGAAATTAAAAACAAAAGTAAAGTCAAAGCCAATAAGCAAGCCGCAAGCACACGTAAACGTCCAAGTTAGCTGCTCTTAACCTCCCTTTTTACATTCCTTTATTTTGTGCAGTAAACCACCTTGATTTTTTACAAATCTGGGCTAAAGTGTTTGCATGAATCCTTTAAGCGAAGCCAAATTTCAATTAGTTAGTTCATTCAATGAAATTGTGCCTGCGGAGTGGGATGCGCTGACCGACCACACTCCTTTACTAAGTCATGCATTCTTTTCTGCCTTAGAGCATTCGGGTTCGATTGGCCAAGCGACCGGCTGGATTTTGCATCCATTGACCGTTACGTGGGGGAATCGTCTCATTGGCGCTATGCCATTGTTTCTAAAAAGTCATTCTTATGGGGAATACGTGTTTGATTGGGCATGGGCAGAGGCCTATGCGAGAAGTGGCTTAAAATATTATCCCAAGCTATTGGCGGCGATTCCATTTTCACCTATTACCAGCGCACGCTTACTGGCTTGCGATAAACATACTAAAACGTTCATCATTAAAGCGCTGGAAAGTGTAATGCACCAGCATGCCCTGTCCAGCGCTCATGTATTGTTTCCAAGTGATGCAGATGCACAAGAGTTTGAAGCGGCAGGGTGGTTAAAACGGGTGGGGGTACAATTTAGATGGCAGAATAAAAACTATCACAATTTCGAGGCGTTTTTACAAACCTTGAGCCACGATAAGCGCAAAAGAATTCACCAGGAGCGTAAAAAAATTGCACAGGCAGGGGTCACTTGTCGGTGCATTAAAGGAAAAGATATTCGCCAGAGCGATTGGGACTTCTTTTATCAATGTTATTGCAACACTTACCATGCGCATCACTCCACGCCTTACTTAACGCGTGCATTTTTTAGTGAAATTGCCGTTACTATGCCGCAGAATATCGTGTTGATGATAGCAGAGGTGAATCATAAAGCCGTTGCTAGCACATTTAATATTTATGATAAAAATACCTTATATGGGCGTTATTGGGGAGCGTTACAGTACATACCTCACCTGCATTTTGAACTCAGTTATTACCAAGCGCAGCAATTTTGCATTGAAGAAAAGATTGAATTTTTTGAAGGGGGAGCGCAGGGAGAACATAAACTGGCGCGCGGATTTGAGCCACGGCCAACCTACTCATACCATAAAATAGCAGATTCTGAATTTGAGCGAGCGATTCAAAATTTTGTAGTGCGTGAATCGGCAGGAATCGCCGCTTATACCTGTGAGCTTGAAGAGCGCACCCCATTCAAGACCAGCGACAAAATAGGGTAAACCACCTGCTCGGTAAATTAAAGACACATCATAATTAATGAGGTAATTTTAGCCATTTTCAGCATGTTTATTTATCGATGTTAAGGAGTCCAAGATGATTAAATTGATTGTAATCGTTATTTTGCTTTTGGTCGGGGGGCTTTTCATCTATGCATCTACTAGATCAAGTAAGTTTCATGTGCAGCGCTCGACAACGATTAAGGCCCCGCCCGAAAAGATATTTGCCATTATCAATGACCACCGTCATTGGGCCGACTGGTCACCTTGGGAAAAGCTGGATGCTACTATGAAAAAAACAATCAGCGAACCCAGCAGTGGCGTAGGCGCTAGCTACGCATGGGAAGGCAATGCTAAAGCAGGTGCTGGACTAGTTACTATCACTGAGACCGAACCCCCCTATAAACTGGTATCGCGGCTGGAAATGCGGAAACCAGTGAAAGCGCAAAACAGAGTGGAATTTACCATAGAACCGCTAGGGGATAGTACGAAGGTTACTTGGGCTATGGCTGGTACGCAAAACCTGACGATGAAAGTAATGGGTTTATTTATTAACTGCAACGATATGGTCGGGAAGGATTTTGACGTAGGGCTCGCCCAATTGAAAACAATGATAGAAAAGTAGGTTTACGTCACTTCTGCTTTTCACCAATGTGGCTTTTACCGCGTTGCTTAGCTAGCATTACCTGTTTTTGCCGCTCGCTAAGGCTAGCGCGTTTCTCTGCTGATAATTTATCATAGCAGTAAGGGCATGAGATGCCCGGAGTGTATTGCGATGATTGTAATTCGGCAGAAGATAGCGGGTGGCGGCAAGCGTAGCATTGGTCAAAATCGCCTACGGCAAGCCCATGTTTGACGGCCACGCGCTGGTCGAACACAAAGCATTCACCTTGCCATAAACTCTCAGCTTCTGGAATATTTTCGAGATATTTCAAAATACCACCTTGTAGGTGAAAGACTTGTTCGAAGCCTTGTTCCATCATATAGGAAGAGGCTTTTTCGCAGCGGATGCCACCGGTGCAAAACATTGCGACTTTTTTATGTTTAGTTTTATCTAGGTTGTTAGCAACATAATCGGGAAATTCGCGGAAAGTCGTTGTTTTGGGGTCAATCGCACCCTTAAACGTGCCAATATCTACTTCATAGTCGTTACGCGTATCAATCAAAACTACCTCTGGGTCGCTAATGAGTGCATTCCAGTCTTCTGGTTTAACATAGGTGCCGACTTGTTTGGTCGGACTCACTCCCGGTATACCTAGCGTCACAATTTCTTTTTTTAAGCGCACTTTCATACGGTAAAACGGATGCTTTTCTGCGAACGATTCTTTGTGCGCTAAATCTGCAAATCGACCTAAAAACATGGGGTCACCCCGTAAAAATTGCAGCACATTGCGGATATCATCGGGTAAGCCAGCAATCGTGCCATTAATGCCTTCGGTGGCGAGCAAAATAGTGCCTTTGACGTGATGTGCTTCGCAAGCCTCAAGAATAGAGGTTTGCAGGGCAGAGTAGTCTGGTAGGCTAACGAACTTATATAAGGCTGCAGTAAGAAATTTCTGTGGCATAGCGCATCGTTACAATTGTAAAGCATCATTTTAACACTTTGCGTTCAGCCGAAGGAATTGCCTGTGGATGGAATACCAAAACCTCGCCATTGCCATTACCACTCAAGTCGCCAGCGAAGCGTTGCACACGTTCATGGGCAATGAGTGCGAACTTCGGGCTGAGGTGCGCAAATGATCTCAGAAGTATCCTTAAAAACCCCAAAGTATGTATGCCACAGCTTTGCATAGTGGCGTGAAGTTGAGCTGGTTTTGCCAATAAAATGGTACCGCGTTTCATGGCAAATCCCGTGTATGCGCCTGTACACCCTAGCACACCGATAGTGCCAGCTATCATGCGGCTTGCGGTGTAATCCCCAACATCCCCCTCAATCAGAATCAAACCACGGCGCATTTGATCGCCGACACGATCATTTGCACTGCCGCGACAGACAATACTGCCACCATGCATATTGGCGCCTACAAAATCTCCAGCAGCCTTTTCAATGATGATTTGACCGAAAGACATGTTCTGACCAATGTAATCTAGCTGTATGCTACTGTTTCTAAATACAATATTACTTGTATCAGTACCTGAAACAGTAAAATAATCAGTAACAAGCGGTGCATTTTTGCATGTTCCAAGCCTGAGCATAGCGATTTTTTCTAGGGACAGGCTGGTTAAGCGATTGGGCGTGAGATAGCTGCAATTCAGTTTGAAATTTGGCTTGGTTTTTAAGGTAAAGATGAGGGCGTTCATGCCAATATCTCGTACAGTTTAAAGTGATGCGGCCCGAGTTTCCCACCATAATTACCTGCTGAAATACGTTGAATACCACCTTCTTTGCCTAAACCACAGGCTGCTTTTATCCCGATTCTGATAGCTTTTGCAATATCTTCAAACGTCAGACCATCAATCACTATTTCCAGCACAGATTCAATTTCAGACGAAAGTTCGGTTTGGACTAAACCCTTTAAGGTTGGGCAAAATGCATCGTTGGTCGAGGCAAACATCTTAGGATATTTGCTGCCTACTTTTGAGCCGCTACGCACTACGCCACCTGGAAATGGCATAATGACATTAGGTACTTTACGCATGGCTTCAATCGCGGCTTCACTTGCCACTAGCGCTTGCGATTGTGATGTTGCGAGAATCAAAAAATTACCACCACCAACAGCGCGCACCATCCCAGTGGTTTCTTCGGTAAGAAACTCTCCATCCATCACCGGAATTCGCCAGTATCGCTTGCCGCCGATAAGCTTAGAGATTTGATAACCATCACCAAAATAGCGTAAATGTTTACCCAGACTAATTTTTTCATCGCTATCTATGCCGCTATAAGCTGCTACGGTAGGGCAGGTGAGTACACACTGGCTCATGCGCGTTTCTAGTTGTTGCATCAATACCTTGCTGCTCATTGCAAACATCAGAATACTGACGCCGGGACGGTTGTCAGGCGTTTCATCGGCAGTTAATTC
>JBQTJZ010000175.1:0-5119 GCA_052386615.1 Methylophilaceae bacterium | reverse complement strand
TGGCTGAGGCGCTAACTGCACAAGGTTTTATGGTGGTGATTCCCGACTATCGTGTCTACCCAGAGGTTAAGTTTCCGGCATTGATGGCAGATCCAGCCAAGGCGGCCGCTTGGGTAAAACAGCATATTCATGAATTCGGTGGCGACCCGCATCGTGTTTTTCTGATGGGCCATTCTGCAGGAGCACATATCGCCGTGATGCTGAGTATCAACCCGGAATATCTGGCGCATGAAAACCTAAAATATACCGATTTTTCGGGCACGATAGGTTCAGCGGGACCTTACGATTTTTTGCCTTTGCAAAGTGAACGCTTGAAGATTATTTTTGGCCCTGAGAACGAGCGATGGAAATCGCAGCCAATCGAGTTTGTAACCGGGGCAAACCCGCCTATGCTACTACTGGTGGGACTTAAAGATAGAACAGTCTGGACACACAATACTTTTAACTTGGCAGCAAAAATTAAATCCAAGGGCGGTTTAGTCGAAGTGGTAGAATTCCCCACTTATGGTCATATTGATATGATAGCAAAGTTGGCTAAACCCTTACGCGGAAATGGTGATTTACTGAAACCGATGGTGGAATTTATTCACAAACACTAGCGACTATGAACGAAATCTCGCTAAAAAATTTCTCTGGTTTCTAAAAACTGAATATCTGGGTAACGCTCCTGCGCCATTTGTAGATTCACCCGATTTGGCGCTAAATAAACGTACTCTTCATTGCCATCTAAGCCAACGTTGAAGCCATATTTGTCAGCGATGGCATGCAAATCTGCATCTTTGCCGCGTAGCCAGCGTGCGGTGTAGCAATCGTAGCTTTCAAACGCGACATCTACCCCGTATTCATGCTCCAAGCGATGTGCGACCACGTCAAACTGCAAAATACCCACAGCGCCTAAAATCAAATCATTAGATAGCAGTGGGCGAAATAGTTGTGATGCGCCTTCTTCTGCCAGTTGCTTTAGGCCAATTTGTAGTTGTTTCATCTTCATTGGATTCTTAATACGTGCACGGCGGAAATGCTCGGGCGCGAAAGAAGGAATGCCAATGAATTTCAAGTTCTCACCTTCCGAGAAAGTATCGCCCAATTTCACCGTGCCATGGTTTGGAATGCCGATGATGTCGCCCGAGTAGGCTTCATCCATGGTGGTACGGTCTTGCGCCATGAAGGTGATCGCGTTGTTTACAGATAATGTTTTACCTGTAGTCACTTGCTTGATTTTCATGCCACGCTCAAAACGCCCAGAGCAGACGCGTAAAAAGGCGATACGGTCACGGTGTTTTGGATCCATATTCGCTTGAATTTTGAATACAAAGCCGGAGAATTTAGCTTCATCTGGCGCTACAGGGCGGTTTGCCGTATTACGGGCAAGTGGGGCAGGGGATAAGTCAACCACCGCATCTAATAATGATTGCACGCCAAAGTTATTGATAGCGGAACCAAAGAATACCGGTGTTTGTTTGCCGCTTAAATAGCGTGTCGCGTCAAAACCATGGGATGCGCCACGTACCAATTCAACATCAACCCGCAACTCTTCCGCCACATAACCCAAAAGCTCGTCTAGGCGGGGATTATCCAGACCTTCGATGATTTCTGAGGTGCCTTTCTCTGCCCGCGGGTCAAAAAAAGAAACGGTATCTGTGTATAGGTTATACACGCCACGAAAACCCTTGCCCATGCCAATCGGCCAGGTCATTGGCGCACACTCCATACCCAGTGTTGATTCGATTTCATCGAGCAACTCAATCGGTGCACGGCTTTCACGGTCTAGCTTGTTGATGAAGGTGACAATAGGCGTATCACGCATACGGCACACGTTAAGCAGTTTAATCGTTTGTGCTTCAACGCCATTGACAGAGTCAATCACCATCACCGCAGAATCCACAGCCGTTAGTGTTCGGTAAGTGTCTTCTGAGAAATCATCATGCCCTGGGGTATCTAGCAGGTTAATCATGTGTTCACGATACGGAAACTGCATGACACTTGATGTGACCGAAATGCCACGTTGCTTCTCAAGCTCCATCCAGTCTGATGTTGCATGGCGCGCGGCTTTACGTCCGCGTACCTCTCCCGCCACTTGAATAGCGCCACCAAACCACAATAGCTTCTCAGTGAGCGTGGTTTTACCCGCATCAGGGTGAGAAATAATGGCAAAGGTACGACGACGTTTGATTTGGTCTTGCAGTGACATGATGAGCTTGAATGAGCTAAAAGGTTATTTTACCCGAAATCCAGCGCCGACCCTAAGCTAGCATGAGGGAGGCTGCGTCAATAACGCCTCTTAAGCACTAGACTTAAATTGCTTTGTTGATCATAACGTCGAGATTTTCGCTGTAGTAAGCGCAGCAGTAGTTGCTTGCTTTCTTTGGTAAGATGAGTCGATCCCACGTAATCTAAAAAGAAACGCATTCTCTGTGTGCGCCGTAAGGTTTTTTTGGCAAAGTTATCAAGTGTTTTAAGATCTTTCACCACGCGATAGCTTAAAAATGCACCTCGCCAAAAATCACCAAGCGGACAGTCAATCAGGTAGACTTGGTGGTGTTGATTGGCTAAAACGTTACGCCACTTTAAGTCATTATGAATAAATTTGTGGTGATGCAAAGTACGGGTAATATGGGCTAACTGAGCACTGATTATTTTGATGGCGTGGCTATTATTTAGCCAACTCGGCTGCTGAGCAAGCTGTGCTAAGTCTTGAGTATCAGGCACTTCCTGCGTGATGACTGCACCACGCTGAAATAAGCCCCATTTTTTTTCAAAGCCAAAGCCAACCAGGGTTGCTGTCGGAATGCCCCATAAAGCGAACCACTGCAGGTTTTCCCATTCCCCTTGTACCCGCGGTTTACCCATAAAATGTTTAAGTCCTTTGCCGGCAGAGGTATAACGTTTGACGTAATACTGGATACCAGTGTGCTCAAGCTTGATGACATCGGATACTCTATCATGGGTGATTTTTTGGCCTTGTAACGCAAAAACAGCATCCAAATTACCAAAAATATCAGTGCACTGTTGACCTGCTTCAGTCAGTTGCCAATTGGTTTTCGCTCCCATCTTATTTCAAACAATAGCCTGTTTTAGCTGCTCCAAAATGGCAGGGTTATCTAGTGTGGAAATATCAGAGGTGATTTCTTCACCTTTGGCTAAGCTGCGTAATAAGCGACGCATGATTTTGCCAGAGCGCGTTTTAGGCAGGTTATCACCAAACCGAATTTCATCTGGCTTAGCAATCGGGCCAATTTCTTTGCCTACCCAGTTGCGTAGATTTTCGACAATTTTCTTCGCTTCATCACCTTCTGGACGTTTGCCTTTAAGTACAACGTAGGCAACTACGGATTCGCCTTTGATCGCGTGGGGTTTACCCACAACTGCCGCTTCTGCCACTAAGGAATTTGAAACAAGGGCCGATTCAATTTCCATGGTGCCCAAGCGGTGACCAGAGACATTCAGCACATCGTCAATGCGCCCCATAATGGTAAAGTTGCCTGTTTTGGCATCGCGCACTGCGCCATCGCCGGCAAGATAAGTTTTGCCGCCTAAATCCGCTGGATAATAACTGGTTTTGAAGCGTTCTGGGTCGTTATAAATGGTACGTATCATGGAAGGCCATGGTTTTTTAATGACTAATAACCCACCTGTACCCCAAGGCACGTCTTTCCCCGTTTCATCGACTACATCAATATCAATGCCAGGGAAGGGTAACGTGCATGAGCCAGGCACCAGCGCGGTAGCGCCCGGTAGCGGCGTAATCACATGACCACCAGTTTCGGTTTGCCAGAATGTATCGGCAATTGGGCATTGGCTGCCACCTATATTTTCGTAATACCACATCCACGCTTCAGGGTTAATCGGCTCTCCTACCGAGCCCAGTAAACGTAAGCTTTGCAAATTGTAATTTTTAGGGTGTGTACTGGGGGTGGTTTCTGCGGCTTTAATTAAAGAACGAATTGCAGTAGGCGCAGTATAAAAAATCGATACTTGATGTTTTTCTATCATTTGCCAAAAACGACCTGCATCAGGGTAGGTAGGAATACCCTCAAACACCACTTGCGTGGCACCCATCGCTAATGGACCATAGGTCACATAGCTGTGACCAGTAATCCAGCCTACATCGGCTGTACACCAAAACACGTCATGGTCTTTAACATCAAACGTCCAGCGCATGGTGTTCATAGCGTGCAATAAATAACCTGCGGAACTGTGTTGTACGCCCTTTGGTTTGCCAGTTGAACCCGAAGTATAGAGTAAAAATAGTGGGTGCTCTGCATTCACCATTACTGGTTCGCACGTATCTGCAACATTGGCAACGAGGTCATGCCACCACATATCTTTTGCATTCCACGCTACTTCTTGCCCCGTTTTCTTAAGCACAATCACTTGCTTGATACTGTCGCAACCACCCATGGCGATACCTTCATCCACCGCTTGTTTTAAGGGGAGCGTTTTCCCTCCACGAAATTGACCATCTGAGGTGATGACAGCAACTGCACCTGCATCCTGAATACGCTCTTGCAAGCTTTTGGCCGAGAAGCCACCAAATACGACCGAATGAATCAGGCCAAGACGCGCGCAAGCTTGCATGGCAACAATCGCTTCAATACCCATAGGCAAGTAAATAATAACGCGATCCCCCACGCTTAAATTGAGCTTTTTTAAGCCATTAGCCAACTGGCAAACACGGTGATACAAATCTTGATAACTGACGTTAACAGTGCTGCCGTCATCTGCTTCAAAAATAATGGCGATTTTGTTGGGTTGCGTGCTTAAGTGTTTATCTAGACAATTGGCTGAAACATTGAGCTCACCGTCCTCAAACCATTTGTAAAAGGGGGCGTTCGCCTCGTTGATCGTTTTACTGAAGGGTTTGTGCCACACAAGTAGCTCACGTGCCAATTTAGCCCAAAAACCTTCATAATCAGCTTCTGCCTCCGCGCATAACGTGTTGTAGGCTTCCATACCAGAGATGGTTGCATTCTGTTTAAATGCCTGACTAGGCTCAAATACGCGGTTTTCATGTAAAACAGACTCAATTGCCATGCTAAACTCCCCTAATATTTTTTTAACTATTATTTAAAACTAGTCTTCTAATCAACGCCAAACTCATGACCATTTGTAACTAAAT
>JBQTJZ010000174.1:0-2536 GCA_052386615.1 Methylophilaceae bacterium | reverse complement strand
AACCAACTCTATCCAATGCTAAACCAACCCGACGCCAACCGCGATCATAACTATCTCTAATAGTAAGTGTGACACTGCTATCTGCTTCTTTTACCACTTCAGCACGTTTTTCACTGACTGGATTTGCTGCAATTTCTTGCGCACGTTTTTCTGCCACGCCCAGTTTCACCATCAAACGGCGTAGCAATTCAGCATCCAGTTCCGTTTCGAACTCATCTAACTTAATAGTTTTATCGGTTTGATCTAAACGATAACCGGTTTCAACTTCACCCAATGACGTTTGTACCCTATTTTTACCGTCATCCGGTGCACCAGCCACAGTGCGATGTGTCATATAAATTTCTGTAGTATTATCTTGCTCGCCACGCTCTAAGCGCGTGCGAAACTTGCGCCGATCGGCGAAACCAGAAAGCTTATCTAGCCATGCATCAAATTTCTCACCAATATTCTTCTTGTCATTTTTAAGCTTGATCGCGTCAGACTGAATCCACTCGGTTTCCATCACGCCTGTTTCCGCATTTTCTACACGTACCGCAAAACCTTGATCCACCCAAAACTCGCGAATCACAGGCCAAATTTTCTCTGCTGGTGCGGTTACCACCAACCAGCGCTGTGTGCCGGCTTTTTCCATGCGCACACCTTCCGGGTTAGTTAAGATTTTTTCTACCCCAGCTTCTTGCCCCTCTTGCGCTTGGCTATAGGTAGAATAGCTAGTACTGCCGGGTATGCTGTAAGCATCGCTTGACTGTACCGAGGTTAAGTCTGGAGGCACCTCCAGCGGACGCGCGCGCCCAGCCCCCTTGTAATCTGAGGAAGTATTCAAAAATGGAATCGATTCGCAAGCGCTCATTAGGAGCGCCAGTATCGTCATTGTGACTAGTTTAGTTAAATTAATCTGTTTCATCATTTCTACCAAAAGTTTAAGTTATCTCTGCAGTCTTCATTGCAAGGCGCAACGCATCATGAAATTGCGCAGAACAATTGACCATGGGCAAACGAATCCCCGCTTTAATCAAACCCATCTGCTGCAACACCCATTTCACAGGAATTGGATTCGCTTCAACAAACAATTTTTGATGTAGACCAAATAATTTCGTATTAATTGCACATGCTTCAGCCACACGGCCGGCCCTTGCAGCAACGCACATGTCGTGCATAAGCTTTGGCGCCACGTTAGCGGTTACTGAAATCACCCCATGCGCTCCTAATAGCATAAGCGCCATTCCAGTCGCATCATCGCCACTGTAAATCGCGAAATTTTTTGGTGTGCGCAATAATAAATCTGTACCGCGCTCGATACCGCCCGTTGCATCTTTAATACCCACGATGTTGTCAATATTGGCCAGTCGCAATACCGTGTCATTCGAAATATCACAACCAGTGCGGCTTGGCACATTATATAAAATTTGTGGGATATCCACCGCAGAAGCAACTGCTGCAAAGTGTTGGTATAGCCCTTCTTGCGACGGTTTATTGTAATAGGGCGCCACCAACAGGCAAGCATCCACCCCCAAATTTTTAGCTTGTTGCGTCAGCGTAATCGCTTCTTTTGTTGAGTTGGCCCCAGTGCCTGCAATCACCGCAACGCGTCCATTCACATGTTCAACTGTAGTTTTAATGAGCAAGCAATGTTCATCAAAATCTACTGTGGGCGATTCACCTGTAGTACCAACAACCACGATACCATCTGTGCCCGCGCTGACATGAAAATCTATTAACGCACGTAAAGCGTCTAAATCTAAATTTCCGTCATCAAACATTGGGGTGACAATGGCGACCAAACTGCCTTGCAACATATCAGAGCCTACTCTTAAAAAATAGCGCCTATTCTAACCGAAACTACCTAGATAATGCGAAAAGGTACATGAATCGATCTAAAATATACTATTTATAATTAATAGTGATTAAATTATAATTACATATTCTTTGTAAATATAAATAAAATTATTTATATTTCTACCTGCATGCCAAAAACAACTAACGTATCAGGGCGCATTTTGGTTGAATTTGCGTACTTATTTACCATCTAAACACGCTATAATCGCCTAAATTGATTGATGATTACTTATGTCAGAAAATTATATTTTAATATTAATTAGCACTGTGTTGGTCAACAACATTGTGTTGGTTAAAGTTTTGGGATTATGCCCATTCATGGGGGTTTCTAAAAAGCTAGAAGCCTCTATTGGCATGGCCGCTGCCACTGCTTTTGTGTTAACCGTTGGCTCGATGACCAGTTGGGCGATTAATCATTACCTATTAATGCCCAATGACTTACAGTATTTGCGTACACTTTCATTTATCGTCATTATTGCGGGCGTAGTGCAGTTTACCGAGATGGTAATGGAAAAAAGCTTTCCTCTCCTCTATCAAATGCTAGGTATTTTTCTACCTCTTATCACCACCAATTGTGCAGTGCTCGGTATCCCCTTACTCAACGCACAAGCAAACAATGGATTGGTGCAATCAGGCTTGTACGGCTTAGGGGGTGCGATTGGTTTTTCCATGGTGCTGATTCTATTTGCTTCCCTTCGCG
>JBQTJZ010000173.1:0-5619 GCA_052386615.1 Methylophilaceae bacterium | reverse complement strand
GATGCTGTAAATCAATACATTGCAGAAAAGAAACCGTGGGATTTAGCTAAGGATGAGGCTAATAACCAAGCGTTGCATGCAGTTTGTAGTGATGCAATTAGATTGTTTAAAGACTTAACCATTTTGCTTAAGCCTATTCTTCCAAATGTAGCCAAAGAAGTTGAGAAATTTTTGGGTGTTTCTTCACTTAATTGGGACGATATTATTAAAGATGTTCTTCCAGTAGGACATAAAATTAACTCATACGAGCATTTAATTAGTCGGATTGACCCTAAAGCGATTGAAGCCATGACTGAAGCCAATAAAGAAAATTTAGAACCAACACCAGCGCTCATTAAAACAGCATCGCCAGCGGCCTCGCCAATATTGGCTTCCAGAGATGCTGCTGAGGGATCGTATATTAACATTGATGACTTTACCAAAATAGATTTGCGCATTGCCAAGATTGTGAATGCAGAGCATGTGGAAGGTGCAGAGAAGTTGTTGAAATTAACACTGGATATTGGTGAAACTACCACGCGCCAAGTATTTGCGGGCATTAAATCCGCTTATGATCCAGCGACTTTAATTGGCAGAAATACAGTCATGGTGGCCAATTTAGCGCCGCGTAAGATGAAATTTGGTATAAGCGAAGGCATGGTGTTAGCTGCATCAGATGAACTTAGTGGACCTTTCATACTCTCACCCGATATGGGTGCGCAGCCGGGGATGCGTGTTAAATAGCTCAAAGATTGATGCAAAATAAGACTTGCATTAGTATCAGGGCTAGCCATATTTTTTAATTTTCAAACTGTTGTAAGACAAGCAATAGCAAGATTTCTGCTTGGTGTTTGCAATAAACGAAAGGAAGTAGAATGAAGTTTATCCCGAATCAATTTATTAATGCTCAGTTGTTGGCTTTTTTATTATTGTCTGGCCAAGTGATGGCCGCAGATAGTAATGCCAAAACTGCAGTGGGTGGAGGTTTAGGTGCAGCAGCAGGCACTGCTATTGGCAGCGTTGTTGGTGGTAGTACTGGTGAAATCGTTGGTGGTGCTGTAGGCGGCGGCCTTGGTGGTGCAGTGACCACTAAGGGCGAGGGTCAAGCTGGCGCTGTGATTGGCGGTGCAGCAGGCGGTGCAGGCGGTGCATATGTAGGACGTAAAGTAAGTGGCACGGGCACTGGTGCAGTAGTAGGAGCTGGTATAGGCGGTGCAGGCGGTGCAGTGGTAGGCAAGGTAATTGATGAGCCATCTCCCAAAGTGGGGCATAAAAAGCGCCATAAGCACAAACACGGTAAAGGTCATGCATACGGTCATGATAAGCATCGGCATTAAATCCAAAACATGGAACAACAAAAAGCCCCGCAATGCGGGGCTTTTTGCTTCATCAGATAACTAGTTAGCTTTATCTTCCTTAGTTTCTTTTTTGGTTTTATTTTCTTTTGTAGATTTTTCAGTCTTATCTTTTTTGTCAGTTTTCTCTTTTTTGGCTTTGCTCTCTTTTTTGGCTTTGCTCTCTTTTTTGTCTTTGCTTGGCTTTTCTTCTTTAGTCTCTTTTTTGGATTTCTCAGCTTTTACTTCTTTAGTGTCCGCTACCTTACCGCTGGCAGCGGCTTTTTCAGTTCCCACAGATTTAGTTTCTTTTGTGGGTTTGTTTTTTTTCATCTCTTTTTCTTTGGCTGGTTTTGCTTGCGCGGCAGGGGCTGCTACGGTTGTTCTGCCACTGACAGAGACGTTTTTACGTACATTTTTTAGGGTAATCTCGCCCACGCCATCTACTTTTTCAAGCTCATCAACCGACTTGAACCCGCCATGTTTTTTTCGATAATCAATAATTGCTTGTGCTTTTACAGGACCAATGCCTTCGAGCGATTCTAATTCGGCTTGCGTTGCGGTATTTAAATTAACTGCGGCCACAGCACTGAAGCTGAAAGCTAGTGAAGCTAGTAAAGCGATGATTAGTTTTCTCATTATTTTTCTCCCAAAGTGGTTTTTTTTAAGTGGTACAGCTCTTGTTAGAACGTAAGTGTACTGTTTTGGTTGACTCATGCCTAGTGGTTTGGCATTGACCGCAAACGGCTAACATGCGGACCCAATTTCCTTATGTATGGCTTGCAATGCTTCAATGGGGTTATTCGCATGCGTGATCGGTCGGCCAATCACTAAATAGTTTGCCCCCACATTAAACGCTTGTATTGGGGTGAGCACGCGACTTTGATCATCTAAGCTTGCAGTGACTGGCCGTATCCCTGGGGTGACCAGCAGGAAACCTTTATCTGTGTTCTGTCTCAATAGTGGAGCTTCGAGTGCGGAGCACACTACGCCATGTAAACCAGCTTGTTGTGCGAGTTTGGCAAGATGAAGTACCTGATATTCCAGTGGGGTAGTAATGCCAATTTCGGCCAGACCGGATTGATTCATACTAGTGAGTACGGTTACTGCCACGAGGTAGGGCTGATGCTGGGTTTTGTTAATGCCCTCTAATGCGGCTTGCATCATCGCAACGCCACCACTGGCATGCACATTAAGCATCCACACCCCTAGATTGCTGGCCGCTTCACAGGCTTTTGCCACCGTGTTCGGAATGTCGTGAAATTTAAGATCTAGGAAAACCTTAAAATGTTGAGCAACCAGTTGCTCAACCAGTTGCGGACCCGCTGCAGTGAAGAGCTCCTTACCTACTTTAAGCTTACAGAGATTAGGGTCTAACCGCTGCACCAGTTTGCGGGCATCTTTAGCATTGGCATAATCAAGTGCTACGATAATTTTAGCGTCATTTAATTTCGAATCCATCAATAAGCTCTAATTCTTAATCGTCATTTCACGCGTAACCGCTTCGCTAGCCTCTGCAGGTAGCGATTCCCATGCATTACAAGCAGGGCACTGCCAATGATATTGTTTGGCTCGAAAACCACATTGATCACAATGATAAACGGCACGGCTGGCAATTGCATTGCGTACAGTTTGTTGCATGAGTTGAATATCTTGGGTTTTGGCATTTTTACGCTGGTCATCCGCTATCGCGCGGGCCTGCAACAACTGATCGAGTGTTTGCAAACTTGGTTTGCGAATCAGTTCATTTCTCGCCAGTTTTGCTGCGCTATCCGCACCTTCTTCCGCTAAAGTGGCTTCGTACAGCACGGTCATTAATGAAGATAATTTGTAGGTGTCTAGATAAGCACTGAGTTGAGTTATTCCCTCACTTAGCTTTTTGTTTGCAGCATAGCTTTTCAACATTTTGGCGGCAACCAAGCCCAAATATTCGGGTTGCTGATATTCGATACGTTTCCAATGTGATATTGCAGCCGCATGGCTACCAGACTGGCTTTCCAAATCGCCGAGCATCACATTGGCACGCACACAATTCTTGTTAGCATCCAGCGCGTTAGCAAGCTGTACGCGCGTCTCATCAGATTGCTGACTAATCATTGCATTCATGGCAAGCTCGCAATAATATTGGGCAATTTCTTTCCTGAACGGAACACCAGATAAGCGCTCCAACTCGGTTGCGGTGTTCACGGCTTGCATCCATTCACGTTCGCGCACATAAATTTCCAATAGCGCTCGCAAGGCTGGTTGACGATAGCGGCTATCGTCTAAGCCCTTAAATAATTCTTCTGCGCGATCAAACAAACCCGCTTTTAGGTAATCCTGTGCCAGTTCGGCTCTTACGGCACTTTTCTGATTAGGGGTCAGTTCTTTCTTTTCGAGCAAATTCAGGTGCATGTTAATGGCGCGGTCTGTTTCCCCGGTGCGTCTAAACAAACTGCCTAGCGCAAAATGCAGCTCTAAAGAATCTGTATTTGCTTGTATCGCCTCAGAAAAAGCTTCTACCGCTTTATCATGTTGATCGCTGATAAGAAAGTTGAGCCCTTTGAAATAGGCGGCTGGTAGAGTAGTGGATTCCGAAATTAATTGCTTAATGTCAACGCGCGCAGCTACCCAGCCCAAAGTAAAAAACAAGGGAGGAATTAATAACCACCAATATTCAAATTCGATAGCCATGCGCTTTAATGAACGTTGTTGCGACTATATGCATATAAATGATGGTTTATATTTTACCTAAGCGCAAGCTTGGGCGCTAATGATTCCGCTAAAAGGGTGAAAATAAAAGGTAAATAATAGGAGGACGAAAAAAAACGGCACAAATAATGTACCGTTTTTTTAAGTTAATTAAACCAATTAGCTGGCAGAATCAACGCGGTCACGCAACTCCTTACCGGCTTTAAAGTGGGGCACGTGCTTTGCTGGCACTTGTACCTTGCTACCAGTTTTAGGGTTGCGGCCTAAGCGGGGTGGGCGATAATTAAGGCTAAAACTACCGAAGCCTCTAATTTCTATGCGTTCACCGGTGGCTAAGTTATCTGTCATTGCATCCAGAATCGCTTTAACAGACAGCTCAGCATCTTTTACCACTAACTGCGGAAAACGTTCCGCGAGCAAGTTGATTAACTCAGATTTTGTCATGGCTATATTGCCTTTAGTTTTATATAGACGATTATTTCTTACTATCCATTTTGGCTTTTAGCAAGGCACCCAAGTTGGTGGTCCCCGCTGATGCAGCAGCATCTTCAGCAGAAGGGGCTTCTGCTTTCGCTTTTGCAGGTTTCGCTTTTGGCTTAACGACTTTTTCCTCTGTGTTGGCTGGAGTTGCGCCTGATGGATCTTCAGTCAGCTGTTTAACGCCTAGAGAAATACGTTCTTTTTCTACATCAATCGCTAAAATGGTGGCTTGTAACTCATCACCCTTTTTGAAGTTACGAATGGCCTCTTCGCCTGTTTGTGACCATGAAAGATCAGATAAGTGGACCAAGCCGTCAATACCGCCTGGCAAGCCAATAAACACACCAAAGTCAGTGATGGATTTAATCTGACCCGAAACTTTGTCACCTTTGGCGTGCGTTGCTGCAAAGTCATCCCAAGGGTTTGGTTTGCATTGTTTCATGCCGAGTGATAAACGACGACGCTCCTCATCAATTTCAAGAATCATGACTTCAACTTCATCGCCCAACTGTGCGATTTTACCTGGATGGATATTTTTGTTGGTCCAGTCCATTTCGGAGACGTGTACCAAACCTTCGATACCTGGCTCTACTTCAACAAAAGCACCATAGTCGGTGAGGTTAGACACTTTGCCGAACAAACGCGTGCTGACTGGATAACGACGACTTAGCGAAACCCATGGATCATCGCCTAGTTGTTTGATGCCCAATGAAACACGGTTTTTCTCTTGATCGAATTTCAGAATTTTTGCTTCCACTTCTTCGCCCACTGTGAGCACTTCTGAAGGATGCTTCACACGACGCCATGCTAAATCGGTAATGTGTAGTAAACCATCAATGCCACCTAAATCGACGAATGCGCCGTAATCGGTAATATTTTTAACAATGCCTTTAACCACTGCGCCTTCGGCTAGCGTACCCATCAATGCTTCGCGGTCTGCGCCAGCTGAAACTTCCATCACTGCGCGGCGTGAAACTACAATATTGTTGCGCTTGCGATCTAGCTTGATGACTTTGAAATCCCATTCTTTATTTTCAAAGGGTGTAGTGTCTTTTACTGGACGCACATCGACCAGTGAGCCGGGCAAGAATGCCATGATGCCATTCACAGAAACACGCAAACCGCCTTTAACGCG